>CAUQZY010000051.1:0-12793 GCA_963522395.1 uncultured Streptococcus sp. | reverse complement strand
AATTCTTCTAAAACAACCTTGCTTTCAGGTGTAAAAGTCAGTCCTGCTTCTCTCAACCACTCGGCGAAACAATCCTCATGAACCTGCCGCCAATAGGTCAGAGATTTGTCTCCCTCACCTTCCTTATAGGCATGTTGAGCAGAAACTTGATTGAAGGGCTGAACGGAAACCCTTGTAATTTCGACAATGCAGACTGCCTGATTTTGACTGTCTAAAATGACATCAAAGGTCCCTTCTTGCGGAAGGGGTTCGTCTTCTAGTGCGTAAAGGTCGTAGGCTGAAGCCGTTGCCGTCTTTTCGCCTTTAAACACCAAATCTGCTAAAAGATCTGGTTCCACTCCAAAAGCCCAAGCATCGATTTCATCTCCGATTGAAGGATTGATTTTCTTGTATGCATTCCACATTTCTTGCGGTGTCATGGGCGCTCCTTTGTAATTTCTTACTTTCTTCTTTTATATGTTTGAGATGGTCTGGATGGTCAATCTCTAAATTAAAAATCTCTGTAATAGAACTATAGTGGATAATGCACTTGATATCCATCTGATTCATTTTTTGTATGAAAGAAGTATTCAGATAACCTGCCACAGCAAACTCAATCTTTTTCATCCTTGTTTTATCCTGCATATCTCTTAGCATATCTAACATTATTGGACTTTCCATATCATGCCATTGACTGTTTCTCACAGTGGCAAAAACAAAAGAAGTCAAATCATTCATTCCAACTACAATCTTTGAAATACCAGCTTCCAGTATCCTATTTAAGTCAAAATACGCTGACGGTAATTCAATCATCGTGGCAATTTTCCCAGTAAAACCATGCTGGCGCAATACTCTAATAGCTTGCTTTAACTGCTCAGCATCATTGACAAAAGGAAAGATAATAGATAGATTGGGATTGTTTTGATAAACTTCTGTAACGACATGTGCTTCAGCCTGAAATTCATTCGGACACGCCAGCAAACGCCTAGTTCCTCTATATCCAAATAAGGGATGATTTTCATCAAAATACTCTTTAGTCCCCTCTAAATAATTGGCTTCTGTATTCGTTAATTCTGAAAAACGATACCAGACTTCTTCATCTGAGTACAAGGAGCAGATAGTCTCTAGATAATCTTTTACAAATTGCTGACAACTTGGTAATAGGATGTTTTGATTAAGCTCTCTCAACAAATATTCTCCACGAATCATGCCAACATGATGAAATAGTTGTGGGTAAACTTTTTCATCAAGTTTTTCGCCACTAAGAGCAAGTTGGTTTTTCATCATTCACCTTCCAATTCATGTAAGAAGTATTGTCCAGTTCTGGAAATCCTAATAACTCTGCTTTGACTTTCAAGATTACTGGCGATGCATTTTCTTCTGTAATCTCTTGAATATCCATCCAAATATATCCAAGTGAATCATTCGCACCATCAGAAACAGCTTCAGAAATAGCAACTTAAGGTGCCTCCTCGTTTATATCAACATCATACAAGGCCATGACATGGTGAACAGTAAAATTTTTTAAACTCTTCCCTGACGAAAATATTGTAGATTCGAGGATTAGTGTATCTTCCAAAACTTCTCTCTTGAGGATTTCCGTCAGTCCTTCACCAAGTCACTGACTGCCTCCAGATAGATCATACCGATGTTGATAAGGGCCTCTCGTTTTTTCAATGCAGAGTAACTTTCCATTTTCAAAGCAAACAGAGTAGACTTCAAAGCGTCTTTTGATTTCCATCAGATCCTCCTACTTCAAAGACCAGCCACCATCTATTGTCAGAATTTGTCCCTGCATGGAAGATGCCTTTCCACTAGCCAAAAAGAGACTGACTTCTGCCACTTCTTCTGACTCAATCCAGCGCTTGATTGGTGTTTCACTAGCCACCCAGTCCGCTAAACCACCTGGCTCAAAGTCGGCAGCAGTCATAGCTGTCTTGACTGCTCCTGGAGCGATACCAAAGACCTGAATCCCAGCTTCAGCATAGTCTAGAGCCAACTGCTTGGTGAAGCCAGCCAAGGCGTGCTTCGAAGAAGTATAGGCGTGTCCACCGCCACCTGCTAGGCTAGAAGCAATGGAGCACATATTGATAATAATTCCTTTTTTATTCTCCAGCATTTGTGTCAAATAATGCCGAGTCAACTCAACAGGAGTCACGTAGTTGATTTCAAAAATCTCATGAATTTCCTGCGCTGATTGTTCCAATAGGGGTTTATAAGCATCCAACACTCCAGCAGTATTACACAAAATATCTACCTGAGGACACCAGTCAAAAATTGGCTCCAAGTCCAAGGTCAAATCTCTCTGTAAAAAGTGAAAATCACCCTCTAAGAGTGGATTTTCACCTTGGTCAACTCCATAAACTTGAAAGCCATTCTCTAAAAAGAGGCGAGCTTGAGCTAGGCCGATCCCTGAACTCACTCCCGTAATCAATACACATCTAGTCATGCACTTCTACCCAATCCGTCGCCAAAACATCACAAGGTGTCGGACTCCACATGGAAAAACCTTCTCCTTCTCCAGACACGTTGATTAGGAAATAAGGTGTCACTTCAAGTGCAACCCCGTTTTGTTCAATGGTGTCAAAAAGCTGCACATAATTTTCAGCACCTCCCCAACCAGTTCGTACATATTTTTTCTTAGCCTTTAATCCAGGTAGAATTTCTTCAAATGTCATGTTTTTCTCCTTTAATATCAATAATTCTCCCCTTCATTATAACAAAAAAACCGCTTTGAAACGGCTTTTTGAATGTGATTTATTTACATCTGCTTCTACTTACGGCAAATTATTCCCTGCAGCAAGATAAATTTCATACCATTCTTTTCTTGTTAAGCTAAAGTTTGCCGCTTGACTAACTTCTCTCAAGTGCTTAGGATTGGTTGTACCTACGACTGCCTGCATTTTTGCTGGATAACGCAATATCCAAGAAATGGCAATAGTTGAAGAGGTTACTCCATATTTAAAAGCTAAACGATCAAGTACTTGATTCAAAGCTTGAAATTTCTCATTTCCAACAAAATTCCCTTTAAAATACCCGAATTGTAAGACAGACCATGCTTGAATGACCACATCGTGTAATTTGCAATATTCAAAAATGCTGCCATCTCGCATAGCTGCTTGACTATCTTCCATATTAACATGAAAACCTGATTCGAATCCTGGAGTAAAAGCCACACTCAATTGTAGCTGATTAACAGCTAACGGCTGCTTGACATCTTTTTTAAGCAACTCCATCATCATAGGATTTTGATTAGAAACTCCAAAATCTCGAACCTTACCTTGTTTATAAAGAAGATCAAAGGCTTCTGCTACTTGGTCAGATTCCATCAAAGCATCTGGTCGATGAAGGAGCAAGCTATCTAAATAATCAACCTGCAATCTTTCTAAAATCCCATCAACTGATTGTAATATATACTCTTTTGAAAAATCAAAATAGGTAAATTCTTCAATGCGAATGCCACATTTGGACTGAATCCACATCTTTTCTCTTAAATCTGGACGATTTTTTAGGACAAGACCTAACAGTTCTTCACAACGACCACGACCATAAATATCAGCCAAGTCAAAAGCATTGATTCCAACAGAAAGTGCTGTTTCTACAAGCTCTTCAACTTCTTTTACAGACTTATCTTCTATTCTCATCATTCCGAGAACAATTTCTGATAATTCTTTGTCATCTTGACCAAGAGTTATGTATCTCATCAAATTTTTCTCCTTAAATTTCTAACATTCTTCCCTTCATTATAACAAAAAACCGCTTTGCAACGGCTTTTTGACTATATTTCACTCCATTTTATCTTCTTAAACCCACGGAACAAGACAAAGATTCCAATAAAGAGGACAGCTAAAGGAATGAATTTTGTAAGGAAAACATTTGAAATTCCCATCCACTCATAGTAACGGAGCAGAGAGCCTACAATAAGATGGGCAACAATCATACTGACAAAGGGACGAAAGACCGCTTCTTTCCAATTCCAAATACTGATGACTAGAGAAAGCGTAAAGACAAGGAAACTATCCCAGGGAGCAGGAAGATAAAAGGCTCCTTCTTGTATGAAACTTGCCATTCCTACATATCCCAGAACAACTAGCAGAACTATACTCCCAACGACAATATAAGTGCCAATTTTCATTTTAGGAGAATCTTGGACTAGCCCCCAACGTAAGATGGTGGCCACAAGAGCAAATCCAATCAGAAAAAGAAGAAGTTGCCCTAAAAAAGTAAGCAAATTGACTGTTAAGAGAGGACCTTTAGAAAAATCACCCAGTAGATGATAGTAACGTAATATCGCTAGGACAAAAATTGGTGTCAAAAGGGACTCCTTGATAGAACTGCGTGGTGCTTCCTTGAGAATCTCTTTCATTATTTTTTTAGGATTCTTACCTAAATAATCCTCTGCACTCATGCCATCTCGTTCTGCTTCTGAGAAATCTAACATCATCAAATAGATCTGCTCTCTGAGATAGTCCTCATCATAGAGAAATCCAGCAAGATTAAAACTATCCCACAGATCCTCAAAATACTGCTGATTCTCCTCAGAAAACTCATGCAGCAAAGCGCTTGTTTCTTCGTAATACTTCATTTTTTCCATGGTTTAACCCCCATTCTTAATTCCTTCTACTTTTTGACTCAAATCGTCCCATTGTTGCCAAAAAACCGAGACACGCTCTTCTCCTTCTTTGGTTAACGAAAAATACTTCCTATCTGGACCATCTGGCGACGGACGCATGTCGCCTCTTATCCATTGATTTTTTTCTAACTTTTGCAACAAAGGATAAATAGTTCCTGGAACGATAGTATCAAATCCAGCCTCTCGCAAAGTCTGAACCAACTCATAACCATATCGCTCTTTTTGACCAATCATATCCAAGACACAACCTTCAAGAACACCTTTTAATAGTTGAGTTTCTTTCATCCCTTCTCCCTTCTAATCTATTTTGTAATACCTACTAGTAGCTTCATCTATAATATACCACTTTCACACTAGTTTGTAAAGCATAATAGTTAAAATAAAAAAACAGAACTAGCATGAACTAGTCCTGTCTACTTTTACCCAATCACACTTCCGTTTGGTACAGCTGGATCAACTGTGAGAAGGGTTAATTTTCCATCATGTTCAGCTGAGAGAATCATCCCTTGGCTGACATATTTTTTCATCATTTTACGTGGTTTGAGGTTGGCAACGATTTGGACTTTCTTGCCGACTAATTCTTGTTCGTTTGGATAGTACTTAGCAATTCCTGAGAGGATTTGACGATCTTCACCGTCACCAGCATCCAAGCGGAATTGAAGCAATTTATCAGAACCTTCCACTTTGGAAACTTCTTTAACTTCGGCGACACGGATTTCAACCTTGTCAAAGTCTTCAAACTTGATTTCTTCCTTGTTTAGTTTGAGTTCAACTTCGTCTGGGTTCCACTCTTTTTCGACTGCTGGTTTGTTGCCTTCCATTTGTTCCTTGATATAGGCGATTTCTTCTTCCATATCCAGACGTGGGAAGATTGGTGTTCCTTTGGCAACTACAGTCACATCTGCAGGGAAGTCAGCCAAGCTCAAATTTTCAAGGCTAGCAACTTCTGCTAAACCAAGTTGATTCAAAACTGCACGACTGGTTTCCATCATAAATGGTTCAATCAAGTGAGCAACGACACGAAGGCTAGCTGCCAAGTGACTCATGACACTTGCCAATTGATTGCGGAGTGCTTCATCTTTTGCCAAGACCCATGGAGCTGTCTCGTCGATGTATTTGTTAGTACGAGAGATCAGAATCCAGACTGCTTCAAGAGCACGTGGGTAGTCAACTGCTTCCATGTGTGTATGGTAGTCTGCGATTGATTGTTCTACAACATCAGCAAGAGCATTGTCAAAGTCTGTCACACCTTCAACATAGGCTGGAACTTTTCCATCAAAGTACTTGTTAATCATAGAAACCGTACGGTTGAGGAGGTTTCCAAGGTCATTGGCTAATTCATAGTTGATACGTCCTACATAGTCTTCTGGAGTAAAGGTTCCGTCTGAACCAACAGGAAGGCTACGCATGAGATAATAACGAAGTGGATCTAGTCCATAACGCTCTACCAACATTTCAGGATAAACGACATTCCCTTTAGACTTAGACATTTTGCCGTCTTTCATGACAAACCAACCATGGGCAATCAAGCGATCAGGCAATTTGATATCCAACATCATAAGAAGGATTGGCCAGTAGATTGAGTGGAAACGAAGGATGTCTTTTCCTACCATGTGGAAGACTGTTCCATTCCAGAACTTGTCAAAGTTACCATGTTCATCTTGACCGTAGCCAAGAGCTGTCGCATAGTTAAGAAGGGCATCAATCCAAACATAGACAACGTGTTTTGGATTTGACGGGACTGGTACTCCCCATGTAAAGGTTGTACGAGAAACTGCCAAATCCTCTAAACCTGGTTCGATGAAGTTGCGCAGCATTTCATTCAGACGACCATCTGGAGTGATAAACTCAGGATGAGATTTAAAGAATTCTACCAAACGATCTTGGTATTTGCTGAGACGAAGGAAGTATGATTCTTCAGAAACCCATTCCACTTCGTGTCCTGACGGAGCGATTCCTCCGGTTACATTTCCAGCTTCGTCACGGAAAACTTCCGCAAGCTGGCTTTCTGTAAAGAATTCCTCATCTGAGACTGAATACCAGCCAGAGTATTCACCCAAATAGATGTCATCTTGAGCAAGTAAGCGCTCAAAGACCTGTGCGACAACTTTTTCATGGTAGTCATCCGTTGTACGGATAAATTTATCGTATGAGATATCGAGTAATTGCCAGAGTTCTTTAACTCCAACTGCCATTCCATCAACATAGACTTGAGGAGTAATTCCAGCTTCTTCTGCTTTCTGCTGGATTTTCTGACCGTGCTCATCAAGACCTGTCAGATAAAAGACATCGTAGCCCATCAGGCGTTTGTAACGTGCTAGGACATCACAAGCAATGGTTGTGTAGGCAGATCCGATATGAAGTTTTCCAGATGGATAGTAAATCGGCGTTGTAATATAAAAATTCTTTTCAGACATAATTTTTCCTTTCCAGGCAAATGAAACCTGTTTTTCTAACACTTCATTATATCACATTTTTAAGGATTTTCGATAGAGAAATCCATACAAAAACAAGATAGACAAGTGTCCATCTTGTTGATCTTATTCATATCGAAGGGCTTCAATTGGATCAAGTTTCGATGCCTTGTTGGCTGGCAAGACTCCAAAAATCATACCAACACTAGCCGAAACTGCAAGACTAAATAGGGCAACTGGAATTGATACTCCTACTTCTATACCAGCTATCAATCCTTGCAAGAGTAGACCAGCTATAGCGGTTAAGCCTGTCGCAATGGTTAAACCAATAACTCCGCCAAGCAAGGTCAAAATCATGGATTCAATCAAAAACTGGATTAAAATATTGGCACGAGTTGCACCCAAGGCCTTACGGAGACCAATCTCACGAGTACGCTCCGTCACCGAAACCAGCATGATGTTCATAACACCAGTCCCTCCAACAAAGAGGGAAATTCCTGCAATGGCACTAATAATCGTCGTCATAAATCCAAAAAGTTGTTGTACTTCTTGGAAGGCTGCAGTCGCATCTGACACCTGATACTCCCCTTGCTGAAGACCAGCAATCTCGGTCAATTTTCTAGCTAATTCTGGTCCCACTGTTGGTGTCAAACTGGTATCATTAACACGGAAGACAATATCAGAAATTTCATCCATATTGAAGTTATTGGCAAGAGAAATATTAGTCGTAATCGGAAGTCCACCAATACCAAAAGTCTTAGCAGTCTTGGCCTCATCGCTGGTATAGACACCAATGACACGATAGCTAAAACCACCAACATCTATAACCTGGTTAACAGCTTCTTGAGCAGATCCAAACAGACTATTAGCAAGTTCTTGGTCTAGTAAAATGACACTGGCCACATCTTTATAATCCTGAGCTATAAGACTTCGGCCTGCAACAATTTCATTTTCAACCGCCTTCATATAAGTAATATTTCCACCTGTCAAACTAGCTCGCTCTACCTTTTTATCTTTATAAGATAAGGTGGTATTCGTTGAGTTGGTTACATAGTAACTGTCCACACCCTTAAGTTTTGCTGCCTCCTTGACCCAAGCTTCTTGCGGTTTTGGTGGTTCCACAGGAACATCCTCTTCTTTCCCAGACACTGTCAAAGCTGATTGTTTTTGGGTAAAAGAACCGTCTTTACTTTTAATAGGCGAGAAAAAGACATGAATATTCTTCTGTGACTTGGTCATGTTTTTATTGACCTGACGAGACATGGAATCCCCCAGAGCCATAATCACAACAACTGATGAAACACCAATGATAATCCCAATCATAGTAAGAAAAGAGCGCATCTTATGTGCCATAATGGATGAAAAGGCAAATTTCAGATTCTGCATCTTAGTTTTCCTCCTTTTCTAACTGAGCACTGTCAGACGAAATAACTCCATCTCGAATGACAATCTGGCGTTTGGCATAAGCAGCGATTTCAGGCTCATGCGTTACCATGATAATAGTTTTTCCTTCATTATTCAGTTCAACCAATAATTGCATGATTTGGTTACCTGTTTTGGTATCCAAGGCTCCTGTCGGTTCGTCCGCTAGGATAATAGAAGGATTATTTACCAATGCACGCGCGATAGCTACACGTTGCTTTTGACCTCCAGATAATTCCGAAGGCAAATGATGACTACGCTCAGTCAATTCAACCTTGTCTAAATACTCCTCAGCCAACTTACGACGTTTTGAAGACGAAACTCCTGCGTAAATCAAGGGCAATTCTACATTTTGCAAAGCATTGAGTTTAGATAGAAGAAAGAACTGCTGAAAGACAAATCCGATTTGTTGGTTACGGACCTTGGCTAGTTGTTTTTCACCCAGTCCAGCCACTTCTTGGCCTTCAAGATAATACTCTCCACTGCTTGGTGTATCCAACATGCCAATCGTATTCATGAGAGTGGACTTACCCGAACCAGATGGTCCCATGATAGCAACAAATTCACCCTCATTCACTTCTAGGTTGATATTTTTGAGAACCTGCAGTTCTTGGTCACCATTCCGGTAACTTCTGCAGATATTTTTTAGACTAATTAGTTGCTTCATCAGCCTTCACCTCTTTTCCTTCCTCTAGAGAAGACGTTGGGTTACTGATGACCTTGACTCCATTTGTCAGACCTGAAGTGATTTCTTGGTTGTCTGCATCAGCATTCCCCAAACCAACTTCCACTTTCTTGGCCTTTTTCTGCTCGTCAAGTACCCAGACATAGTTCTTATCATTTTCAGTCACAACACTTGTTAAAGGAACTAGAATAGCTTTACTCTTATTCTTAACCTCAACACTTACTGAAAATCCTTGTTTCAAATCACCGATTTCACTTGTAACATCGATGGTATATGGATATTTAGAACCAGAATTACCACCTGCTGCGGCAGTAGCTGCACTTGCTGCTTCACCATTGTTTTTAGGGTAATCAGAAATGTAGCTAATCTTACCAGTCCAGCTCTTATCTTGATAAACTTTAGAAGTAAAGGTTACTTCTTGTCCTACAGAGAGGTTGGCAAGGTTATATTCAGATAGTTCACCCTTAACTTGCAAGTTTTCATTGCTAACGATATGAACTACCACCTGGCTAGCTCCAGTTGGAGATTTTGAAACATTGCGGTTGACTTCGACTACAGTTCCTTCTAGAGTGCTGAGAACCGTCATTGCATCCAACTGACTTTGAGCCTTACTTAATTGTGCTGCTGCATCTGCACGAGCATCACGAGCATCACCTAGTTGTGCATCAATAGATGAAACTGAATTTCCTGAGACTGGAGCTGGAGTTTGGGCTGCAGCTCCTTCGCCTCCTGCTGGTACTGGTAACTGTGGAGCCGGAGCTGAAGCGGCTTCATTTCGTGCTTGATTGAGTTCATTGATATGACGGTCTGCCTTAGCTACTGCTCGACTCGCTGAATCATAGGCCGCCTGGGCTTCTGAACTACTGTACTTGACTAAAGCCTGCCCTTCGCTGACCTTATCCCCCACAGAAACAAGGATTTCATCTAAATCTCCCTTACTAGCATCAAAATAAACATATTGTTCATTTTTTGCCGTTACTGTCCCTGATAATAAAACAGAGGATGCCACGCTTCCTTCCTTGGCAACAACAAGATGAGTAGGCTCATCTTTTACAGCGGTCTGAGATGGTTGTCTAAAGAGCAAAATCCCCCCAGCACCCAATACAACTACACTTGCAGCACCGATTGCTGCATACAATTGCCACTTTTTAGCTTTACTATTCTTTTTCATAATGAAACTCCTTTTTGATTTAAAGTCCTTAACAACATTATACAAAAATTACCAAATATAAACAATAACAGTTTAGAACGAAATAATGACATTTCAGGAATCAATTATTGTTCGGAATTTATTTCACAATCATTGTACTAGTTATATAATACACTTTATTTTTCTTTTTTGCAAGCCTTTTCTTTATTTTTTTTGAACGTAGCAGATTTTTGCAATCACATCAAAAAAAAGATAGAATATGACTATCAAAAAATGACACTCTACTATTTAAAAGAGTACAAAGGAGTTTACAATGAGAGAATACGATATCATTGCTATTGGTGGAGGTAGCGGAGGAATTGCCACCATGAACCGTGCCGGTGAACATGGAGCCAAAGCAGCCGTTATTGAGGAAAAGAAACTAGGTGGAACCTGTGTCAACGTCGGTTGTGTCCCTAAAAAAATTATGTGGTACGGGGCTCAAATCGCTGAGACTTTCCATCAATTTGGAGTAGACTACGGCTTTAAGACTACTGATCTTAACTTTGACTTTGCAACCCTACGCCGTAATCGTGAAGCCTACATTGATCGCGCTCGTTCTTCTTATGATGGCAGTTTTAAACGCAACGGAGTAGACTTGATTGAAGGTCATGCGGAATTTGTAGATTCTCATACTGTCAGCGTAAATGGTGAACTGATTCGTGCCAAACATATCGTGATTGCTACTGGTGCCCATCCAAGTATTCCTAATATTCCTGGTGCAGAACTAGGCGGCTCTTCTGATGATGTATTTGCCTGGGAAGAATTGCCAGAATCAGTTGCTATTCTAGGCGCTGGTTATATCGCCGTCGAATTAGCTGGCGTTCTCCACACTTTTGGTGTCAAGACAGACCTCTTTGTTCGCCGCGATCGTCCTTTACGTGGTTTTGATTCTTACATCGTTGAAGGTTTGGTCAAGGAAATGGAAAGAACAAACTTGCCACTTCATACTCACAAAGTCCCTGTCAAGTTAGAAAAAACTACTGACGGCATTACCATTCATTTCGAAGATGGTACTAGTCACACAGCTAGCCAAGTTATCTGGGCTACTGGTCGCCGTCCAAACGTTAAGGGCTTGCAACTTGAAAAAGCTGGAGTGACTCTGAACGAACGTGGCTTTATCCAAGTGGATGAATACCAAAATACTGTTGTTGAAGGAATCTACGCTCTAGGTGATGTAACAGGTGAAAAAGAACTGACTCCAGTTGCTATCAAGGCTGGGCGTACTTTATCTGAACGTCTCTTTAACGGAAAAACAACTGCAAAAATGGACTACTCAACTATTCCAACTGTTGTCTTTTCACACCCTGCTATCGGAACTGTTGGATTGACAGAAGAGCAAGCTATTAAAGAATACGGTCAAGACCAAATCAAGGTTTACAAATCAAGCTTTACTTCTATGTACTCTGCTTGCACTCGCAACCGTCAAGAAACACGTTTCAAATTGATCACAGCTGGTTCAGAAGAAAAAGTTGTCGGACTTCATGGAATTGGCTACGGTGTTGATGAAATGATTCAAGGATTTGCTGTTGCTATCAAAATGGGAGCAACCAAGGCAGACTTTGATGCAACTGTGGCGATTCACCCAACTGCATCCGAAGAATTTGTAACCATGCGTTAATCGAAACAAAAAAAGCTGATACAAATGTGTCGGCTTCTTTTTTAATGATTTACAAATCGATGAACACAACTTAACCAGTAAGCAAAATCGGCCGTTACAGCTTTTGTTATCCTTGTTATAAAAATAGGTTGACAATAAGTCTTCTACGAGTATAATAGTTACTATACATCAGAAAAGAGGTTAACTATTTTGAAAAAAGCTCACGTTTATGCCATCCCTGCTATTGGGGCTGCTCTCATTGCTGTTTTGGCACAAATCAGTCTTCCAATTGGACCTGTTCCCTTCACTCTGCAAAACTTTGCAATCGGCTTGATTGCTACTGTCTTTAGACCGAGAGAGGCTGTACTTTCTGTTGGACTCTATCTTCTTCTAGGTGCTATCGGTCTTCCTGTTTTTGCAGGAGGTGGAGCTGGTTTTCAGGCTTTAGTTGGCCCTACTGCAGGCTATCTTTGGTTTTATCTTGTATACTCTGGACTTACTTCTTCCCTAACTAACAGCAAGAGTGGGATTGTCAATATTTTTCTTGCAAACCTCTTGGGTGATGCCCTTGTCTTTGTCGGTGGAATCATTGGTTTGCATTTCCTAGCTGGAATGCCATTTGAAAAAGCTCTTGTTGTGGGGGTATTTCCCTTTATCATCCCAGATCTTGGTAAAATTATTGCTATTAGTTTTATTAGCCGTCCATTACTTCAACGCCTTAAAAATCAGTCTTACTTTACTAACTAAAAAAGGATATCGAGTTGTCATAACTCAATATCCTTTTCTTTCATTTTGACTACTTAATTGCCTTTAAAAGCATCCACCATGGTTTGAAATTCTTCATTGGAGAGAGTAATCCCTTTGCCCATTT
>CAUQZY010000050.1:0-13334 GCA_963522395.1 uncultured Streptococcus sp. | reverse complement strand
AATTGACCTTTTTCCCACAAGAAGGTAAAAACGGTACCAACCCCAACAACCTTGCTGACACTAGCTAGGTCATAAACTAGTCCTGCCTCAGTCTGCAAGCCATGCTCTGGGTCACTCTGGCCTAAATAGAACTCCGTCCATTGATTGTCCTTAAAATACGCAAAAGAGGCTCCGGGATAAATCCCTGCCTCGATTTGTTCTTCTATTTTTTTAATAATCTTGGTCCACTTCATACTTCTTCAAACCACAATTCAACATTATTTCGATCTTTACCAAGGAAGAATTTTTCAGACCTAGGAATAAAATATTCGGTAGACTCAAATCTCTTGCGAAGACTTGCTATGTCTAGTTCATTGACCAAGAACTTAAGCATAGATAAGTCCCAAGTAGCCGTATTGTCCACAGTCAAATCTTGACCCTGAGCTGGGATAAAATCAAGTGAAGCCCCAACTTCAGATACTTCCAAGAAACTTTCGATATCAGTTGGGAGGTGTAATTCCATAGAAATCTCAAATTTACTTAAAGAAATTGATTCCAAATCTGTTTGAAATTCAGGTTTTTCTCCTACTTCTACTAGACTTTCTCTATCATCTTCTGCATGAATCAAAATCAAATCATCTTCTGGAGAGTAAATTTCAAAAGCGTAGCCATTTTGACCTTTATATAATCGATGAATCGAATCTGTTTTAGCTAATAAGGCCTCGATTTCCAAGGGATTTTCCACCTTGACAATCAATCTAGCCAACTTCTTTCTTCCCTCTACCTTACGAGTGCGCATACTTGGAGCTTCTTCTAAAACCAGCTTTTCTAAACCTGTTTGATCACCTAGTGATAGAAAGGCTGACTCTTCTAACAAGGCCTTCATGCCAAGGGTTTCAATATAAAATGTTTCATTTAATTTTCTATTATTAACTTTTAAAGTAGGAATAATCCGTACAATCTGATTTACATTCATAAACTCCTCCAACTCTTTTATTTTAAAGGATTTTAGAATTTTTTACAAGATATTATGCTCAAATTTACCGATTTTTCATAAAAATTTCATCTAAAAAACCGAGGCTTTCCTCGGTTTCAATTTCTTATAGGTAAAGGAATTTGAAGATAGCTACTGCCGCAATTGCTGCTGCGATAGGTGCTACTACTGGTACCCAAGAATACCACCATTTTGAATCGCCTTTGTGCTCACCAAGAACTGATTTTGGAAGGAAAGCATGAAGGAGACGTGGTCCCAAGTCACGGGCTGGGTTCAAGGCAGGTCCTGTAGGTCCACCAAGTGATGTTACCAAGGCCATAACAAGGAATCCAAGTGCCAAGTGAGCAATTCCAAGACCAGATGTCATAAATGGTGCTACTTGTTCTTTAGCTTGGTCAAGTGCTGCTGTTACTTGTTCTTGAGGAATGGTTTGACCTTGAGTAGTTGCTTGAGCAACTTGAGCATTAATAGCTGCTTGTGCTTTTGATACTAGCTCAGCACCAAAGAAGTTTTTAGTCAATCCAAGAGCTGCAAAGAAAAGAACAAATGAACCAACAAACTCGTTTACAAAACCATTAACAGTTGCTGCAAAGCGTGATTCTTTTGTACCTTGATCCAAACTTGAAATTGTTGAGAAAGTACCCAAAATGTTGTTTGGGTTTTCAGTTTTCAAGTAGTATGGGCGGTGTGTTATCACAACCAAGGCTTGACCAAAAATAGCTCCTAACACTTGTGCAAGGATATAAGGTGCTACTTGTGCCCAAGGGAAGAGACCGCTGATTGCAAGTCCAATAGTGAAGGCTGGGTTGATGTGGTTACCTGATACGTTACCAAACATCAAAGCTGGAATCATAACCCCCATACCGTAACCAACAGCGATAACGAGCCAGCCACTTTGGTGACCTTTCGTACCTTTAAGTTCAACGTTAGCAACTGCACCATTTCCAAGAATGATCAAAATAGCAGTTCCCAAAAATTCAGTGGCATATTTAATTGCCCATGTGAAATCCATTTGATAGATTCTCCTTAAAATTTTTTAGACAATCCTTATTCTATCAATTTTTATATCTTTTAGCAACAGGTTTGCTAAAAGAATATATGAGAAAGCGGTTTTATTTCTCATAAAAAACAAAAGGATTAAGAAAGTCATTTTCCCTAACCCTATAGTCCCTTAAGCCTGACGTTGTCCAAAATCTGCAATCATTTGCTCCATTTCTTGTTGACTCGGAGTTGTCAACATATACAGGTAATCTCCTTGAAGTTCCGCAAAGGCCGCTGGCATGATTTTTTTAACTTTGAACTGCTGACTATATTTGGCAAGCAATTCCTCCTCAGAATAAACATAGTGGGCATTTGCACGGCGAGAAGTAGCCAAACAATACTGAGGTTCAAACTCTGACGCTGGGAACTCTTCTCCTGCGACAATAGCTGCATAGCCACGATAGAGGTCCAAGGAATGAGCAAAGTTATAAACATCAATGGTAAAACCACCTGCAGGACGGTTATTGTACTCAATAGCGATATAATCGTCCCCCTCGCGGAAAAACTCGATATGGAAGAAACGTTCTTTCATACCAAATTCTTTAACGATGGCCTCACCATATTTACGTAATTTAGGATCCATATCCTTGAGAACGTAATAAGAATTGTCCATCTTATAAATCATGAGATCAAGTGGTGTATAGGCGTAGTCAAAGGTCGTTGAAAAGACGATTTTACCATCCTTGTCCACAAGACCATCAAAGGTACAGATTTCACTAGACGTGACAAATTTCTCAAAGAAATAAACGGTCGAATGGTCCCATTCTTGCTTGAAGTGATTGATATCGTCTTTTGTCTCAAGCTTAAAGGTGGCCGCTGCTCCCACTCCATTGTCAGGTTTTGCAATCATTGGAAGGCCGATTTCTTTCACTGCTTGATCAACATCTGCTTCCGTCTTGATAACAGCTCCAGGTACCACAGGGACACCTGCTTTTTTGAAGAGTTTCTTCATTTCAGACTTAAATTTCGTCTTTTTGAGATCCTCTGGTTTGGCACCAAAGACATTGAATTGTTCTCTGAGTGTTGCATCCAGCTCAAGCCAGTATTCATTATGAGATTCGATGCGATCAATTGGGCCATGTTTATAAAAGAGAAAAGCAGCTGCACGTTTGACTTCATCTATGTTCTCAAGGTTATCTACACGGAAATACTCGGTCAGGCTATTGCGTAAAGGTTCATCCAATTGCTCGTAAGGTTCTTGCCCAATTCCCAAGACTGTGATGCCTTTATTAGCTAGTTCGATGGTAAACTGTTGAAAGTTTTGTGGATAGTAGGGAGAAATAACAAGGTAATTCATAGGCAACTCCTTTTATAGATACAGGTGTCCAAGAAAATAGGGCATTTGTTTACGCCACCATTCCCAGTCGTGAGCGACATCATGTCCCCATTCAGCAAACCAGGCTGGAATTTGTTTCTGGTCAAAGGCTTCTTTGAGCTTGTAGAAAGATGGTAAACCGTCTTGTTCCCAGGCACCAAGCCCCGTACAAAGCACAATCTCTGCCTGACGGTAACGGTCGATAAACCAATCGTCGTTCTGATTCCAGATATAATCTACTGGTGAGTTTTGGTAAATAGCATCATCATTGTAGTAATCACCGACAAAGAAACGTGCGTCGTAAACACCACTGAGAGCAATCACCTTGGTAAAGACATCTGGATGTTGGAGGAAAAAGTTAACAGCATGGTAAGCGCCCATGGAGCAACCTGTCGTCATCATACCGTCAAACCAACCTGTCTTATGCTTAATAAAAGGAATGGCCTCCTCAATCACATAGCGCTCGTAGGCACGGTGCATCTCTGCTTGGTCGTGCCCATTTTTCCAAGTGGCTAGCCAGCTCTCACTGTCCACACTGGAGAGGGTAAAGAACTGGATACGGCCTTCCTCGATAAAGGAAGCACAGGCATCAATCATGCCAAAATCATAGTATTCATTGTGACTACCACCTGATGAAGCAAAGACCACAACTGGAATCCCAGCATGTCCATAACGGTTGAGGTACATTTCACGGTTGAGGTGACCACTCCAGTGGCTGAGGTTTTCAATATGCATTGGCTTTCTCCTTTTCTAACTTACCATTTCTCTGCAAAAAAACGGAGACAGTCTGGTAAATTTTCCGACCAAGGGATTTCACTATGGATGGCGCCAGACTGAACTTTTAAAACAAGATTATCTAAGTGTACCCCACCTGCTATCAAATCATGGTAATAGCGAAGAGACGAATCGATATAGGCTTGTTTGATATTACCAGCCATCAGGGTCTTGTCTGTATCATCTGCTTCTTCCGTTCCCACATAGATGAAGATGCGCTGGTCAGGCGATAGTTGCTGACGCTCGATGTAGCGATTAAAGGCTTCTTGGTGGAGCCAGTTTGCAGATGAAAAGACACCTAGACAACCAATTTGGTCTTGGTATTCTAGTCCGATAAACTGGGTAATATTGCCTCCTAGTGACGAGCCAATCATAGCCGTATGCTGGCGGTCTGCTTTGGTACGGTAGGTCTCATCGATAAAAGGTTTGACCACATCCATGACAAACTCAGAATATTCCACACCCTTACCACCAAACTGCTGCCCTGGGATAGGAGATTCTTGGAACTTCCAAGCCGCATACTCATTCATCCGCCCCATGCCATCATTGTCAATGGCTACAACAATCATGCGACTAATATCGGGATTTCGTTTGATGGCTGGGATAATCTTCCACGAGTGACCAATGAAAGATTCTTTACTATAAAAGACATTTTGCCCGTCATGAAAGTAAACCACAGGATAGGAACGATCCGTGTCTTTTTCATAATCTTTAGGCAGAAGAACACGCACACGGCGCTCCTTACCAGTATAAGGAACCTTGAGTTTGTGTTCTTTCATTTTTAAATAAAAGTAGGATTGATTCATTGTCAGAAAACTCTCTATATTCAAAATTTTATCTTATTATATCACAATTATAGAAAAAAAGTTAGTTTTGCTTCCGTTTTTGGAATTAAAAACTAACTTTTTCATTTATTTTTCTAAATTCTTTTGGATTTTCTGATTAGAGGAGATTGTCAATCAAGTCATCGACTTCATCTTTTTCAGTTTGAGGTGTAATCTCAGTAATCATAATCCCTGCCACTGCTCGCTCAACTAAGCCCTTAACATCCATCCGTTTTTCATACTGCTCTGCATTTTTAATCTTAGGATTGGTCTTAGGACGGTCAGGTGCAAAAATCGTACAGCAGTCTTCAAAAGGCTGGATAGAAATATCAAAGGTATCGATTGCTTGAGCGATGTCAATGATTTCCAACTTATCCATAGTAACCACAGGACGAATGACTGGAGTGCTGGTCACAGCGTTGATAGTCTGCATGCTTTCCAAGGTCTGGCTAGCTACTTGACCAAGACTTTCCCCATTGATGATAACCAAACCATTTCGTACCTCACGAATACGGTCAGTAATTCGCATCATAAAGCGACGAGTTAAAGTCATCAAGTAGGCTTCTGGTGCTTTAGCCTTGATTTCCTCTTGAATCTCTGTGAAAGGCACTTCGATAAACTGGATATTGCCCCCAAACTTGGTTAATTTACGAGTCAAATCTTGGGCTTTTTTAAGAGCCCCTGGACTAGTATATGGTGGGCTGGCAAAGTGAACTGCCTCAATATCTACCCCTCGTTTAAGAGCTAGATAACCTGCCACAGGTGAATCAATTCCTCCTGATAACATGAGCATGCCTTTACCAGAACTTCCCACAGGTAATCCTCCTGCTCCACGAAAAGTTTCATAGGAAATATAGGCAGCCTCCTCACGAATCTCAACCTGAAGATTGATATCAGGATTTTTCATCTGAGCTTGTACGTTTGGAATAGCCTTGAAAACAGCACTACCAAGAGTTTGATTGAGTTCACGACTATCAAGTTCAAAGGTGTGGTCGCTACGCTTACCAGTGATTTTAAAGGTCATCCCTTCCTTGTAAGTTTCTTTCATAATCTCTTGGACAGCAGACTTAAGAACATCCACAGACTTTTCGACTTTATAAACGGGAGAGAAGTTTTGAATTCCAAATACTTGTTTGAGGGATTCTGCTACTGCGGTATAATCAGCTCCATTGAGGTAAGCGTGGGCACGGTCGCGATCTGCGGTTACCTTAACTTGGGGATAGATAGACAAAACGTCTGAAATATTATGACGAAGTTTATTGATGAAACGCATACGATTTTTGTGTTTGGTTGACAATTCTCCATAGCGAATCATAATTTCTGAATACTGCATAAATGCTCCTATCTTACTTTTCTAGTTTGATTGTAAATTAATTTTAGCTTGGTCAAAAACTGCTCGACCTGACTCATATCATTTTCAAGGTCTAGACTAAGACGCACAGCTGACTGGGCCTTGTCTTTATCCACTCCCATGGCAATCAGGGTTCCGGCTGGTTTCCCTGCCTTGGACGAACAAGCAGAGGTCGTTGAGATGAAAATATCATAGTCTTCAAAAGCGTGAACGATGACTTCACCTCGAACACCTTTGATTCCAAAAGTCAGAATATGAGGGGCAAAGTCTTCCTCATCTGAAAAGACAAAAATATCTGGATAGTCCAGAAGAGCTTGACGAATCACTGCCTTCATCTGCCCAGTCTTGCTAGTAAAGATATCTAGCTTTTCCATAGACAAACGGAGAGCCTTGGCTGTCGCTGCAATTCCTGCCACATTTTCAGTTGTCGAACGGTAATCACGCTCCTGACCACCACCTGTTAAAAGAGGCGTAATCTTCTTGCCAGACTTGATATAGACAAAACCAACACCACGGACACCATGAAATTTATGACCAGAGAAGGTCGCGAAATCCACTCGTTCTGTCAGATACTTTTCAGTCGGAATCTTGACAAGCGCCTGAACCGCATCAACGTGGAAGGAAATAGTCGGCTTGTCTGCTAACAGTTCTGAAATAGCCTCAATGGGCTGAACAGAACCGATTTCATTGTTAACAGCCATGACAGAAACGAGGGTCGTATCTGGTCGTATCAAATCTGCTAGCGCCTCAACATCCACAAATCCTTTCTCATTAACTGGAGCAAAATCCACTTCAAAACCTTGAGATTTCAACCAAAGAGCTGATTCCTTGACTGCTGGATGTTCAATGGCTGATACGATGATGTGCTTGCCAAACTGGGCTTTTTCAAAGGCTACACCCTTGATGACCCAGTTATCTCCTTCTGTCCCGCCAGAGGTAAAGAAGATTTCATCGCTTTTCTTACAGATTAAATCTGCAATCTGTTGGCGGGAAGCATCTAAAATTCGTGTTGCCTGGTCTCCCAAACGATGGAGACTAGATGGATTTCCTAAAATTTTTGAAGCGACCTGCATATAAGTTTCAAGTGCTTCAGGATAGGGCTTAGTCGTCGCCGAATTATCAAAGTAAATCATGTTTTCTCACGCTTTCTAAAATCACTCCCTCTATTGTATCATGAAACGGAGCTTGCGACAAGAAAGGGCAATTCCTCTTTTTTTAAGATTTTTTTAAAGAAATGCGGTATAATAAATTTTAATTAAAGGAGAGAATGCATGTCTAATTATCGTAGAACTTCAAAACCAAAAACAGAACACATCAAAAAAGGCTTTACAGTCTTTCAAAAAACCGTTGCTACTATCGGTAGTATCCTTGGCTTAATTACCGCAAGTATCACTATCATGAACGCCTTGGATAATAACAAAAATACTAAAAAAGAACCTACGACAAGCCAGACGACAACAATTGTCAAAGAAATTCAAAAGGAATCCCCTCAGGAAAACACTAGTCCCAATAAGGAAAATAACACTTCTCAAGAAAAAACACAGCAAGAGGAAACACCAAAAGCTAGCGTCAAGGAAGAGAAAAAAGAAGAGCAGAAAACAGTAACTCAGGACTCTACTACTCCTGCTCCAAGTAAACCTACCACTGAAAATGAAAAACAACCCAATACTCCAAATTCAGAAAATAATACTCAATGAAAATCAAAGAGCAAACTAGGAAGCTAGCCGTAGGCTGCTCAAAGTACATCTTTGAGGTTGTGGATAGAACTGACGAAGTCAGTAACCATACACACAGCAAGGCTAAGCTGACGTGGTTTGAAGAGATTTTCGAAGAGTATAAAAGTAATCAATAGCCAGTAAAATAGCTCCCTCCAAACTTGGAAAGAAGCTATTTTTTATTGTTGCAATACTTTTCTTGGTTTGGTTCCTTCAGCTGGACCGATGACTCCTGCCATCTCAAGTTCTTCCATGAGGCGGGTCGCACGGTTAAATCCAACTGACAAACGGCGCTGAATCATAGATGCGCTGGCTTTCTGGGTCTCAATGACTAGAGCCTTGGCTTCTTCAAAAAGCGGATCTCCACCAGATTCACCATCTGAAAATTCTCCTTCATTCTCAGAAACCTCACCGGGATCAAAACTCTCATCGTAGTCTGCATCTGCCTGAGCTTTGATATAGTTTACGATGCGTTCGACATCGTCATCCGATATAAAGGAGCCTTGTAGACGAACTGGATGGTTTTCATCAATCGGTTTAAAGAGCATGTCTCCTCGACCAAGCAGTTTCTCAGCTCCATTTTCATCCAAGATCGTACGGGAATCTGTTCCTGATGAAACCGCAAATGCGACACGAGAAGGAACATTGGCCTTAATCAGACCAGAGATGACATCAACGGATGGACGCTGAGTTGCAAGAATCATGTGGATACCTGCAGCACGCGCCTTCTGTCCAAGACGGATGATAGCATCTTCTACTTCCTTGCTGGCTACCATCATGAGGTCAGCCAACTCATCGACAATCACGACAATGAGTGGCAGCGGAATCTGTTTGTACTCAGACTGGGCATTGAACTCTTCTACCTTGGCATTAAAGCCTGCAATATTACGGACTCCTACCTTGGCAAAGAGTTCATAACGATTTTCCATCTCGTCCACAACCTTTTGCAGGGCCTTGCTGGCTTTACGTGGATTGGTCACGACTGGAATCAAGAGATGGGGAATATCATTGTAAACAGACAACTCAACCATCTTGGGATCGACCATCATAAATTTAACTTGATCAGGTCTCGCCTTCATGAGGATGCTAGCGATAATGCCGTTAACTGCTACTGACTTACCTGAACCCGTTGAACCTGCGACTAGCAAGTGGGGCATTTTAGAAAGGTCAAAAGCTCTTGCGGTGCCATTAACAGCCTTCCCTAAAGGAATTTCCAAGAGATTTTCTGCTTTCGTTTGAGATTGTTCCCAAAGTTCTCGGAAAGACACAGTCGCAATCTCAGAGTTAGGCACTTCGATTCCAACGAGAGATTTCCCAGGGATTGGTGCTTCGATTCGGACATCCTTGGCCGCCAAGGCTAGAGCGAGGTCATCTGCGAGATTGGAAATGCGGTTGACCCGTACTCCAACTGCTGGCTTGACTTCATACTTGGTCACGGATGGCCCAATTTCAGCCCGTTCAACCGTTACCTTGATACCAAAGCTAGCAAAGGTTTCTTCTAGGATTTTGATATTTTCTCGAACAATTTTCTTCTCTTTCGACTGGTCTTTTGGTTTATCTGGGGCAAAGAGTTGCAAGCTTGGAAGTTTGTATTCAAGGGCTTCTTTTGCTGAAAAATCAACCTGTACGTCTTCATCGTCAGAGCCATCTTCCTGTTCAGGGAATTCAAGTTCAGCTTGAGGCAGGATGATTTCTGGTTCCACCCACTCTTCTTCTGGAACAGGAGGATTGTCAAGCACAACATCATCAGTCAGAATTTCACCCGTTTCCATATCAACAGGAGGCAAATCGAGTAAGGCCTGTTCAGCTTCTTCTTGTTCTAATCTAGCCTCTTCCTCAGCCTTTTGGCGAGCTTTTTCTTCTTGTTTGACAAAGCGTTCCTCTTTTCGACGCTCATGCCCTTCTCGCCATTTGGCAAAGCCTTTACTGCAAAATTCAGCAACATCATAGACAGACCAAGAGCTTACTAGGAGAGTCCCCACTAAAATCAAGATAACTCCAATAAAGTAAGTACCGATATTTGAAAAAAGAAAGGCGGTTGGCATATAAAGAGCGACCCCAATCAAGCCCCCTCCAGCAAAACTGGTCGTTCGAAAACCAGTCAGATCTGTCACAACCTGAGCCATGGTTCCTTTTAAGACCGAATTGTCCAAACCATATTTCCAAACTAAGTAGGCTTCAAAAATCAGGAGCAAGCCCGCAAATATAGTGAAGAAGCCAGATAGGAGGCCTTCCTGTTTTCGTATCCACTTGAAAAAGAAGAGATAGATCAAGAGGGCAAATATTGACAGATAAGCTAGGCTACCCACCAGCAAGCGAATTAAATTGTAAAGGGTTATACCTGCAGCCCCTAATTTGAAGGCTGCGAAAATCAATAAAATCGCGATTCCCAACGAAATCAACATTCGTTGAATCGCTTCTTTTCTTTCGAGTTCTGCTTTAGACGGTCTCCGTCTTGTTTTACTTGTATTCTTGTTTGCCATTCTTCTATTATACCATATTTCACAGGCATTTCGGAAAGAGAAAAAGACTGCACCAAATGGTACAATCTTTTCATTTTTCTATTTTTTATGCTTGTGGTTTGCGTAGGTAACCATAGACCACACCACTTACGATTGCTCCTACCAAGACAGCAACGAGGTAAAGTAGAGCATTTGAAGTAAGGGCGATCACGAAGATTCCTCCGTGTGGCGCCATGAGTTTGATACCAGTAAGACCAACGAGGCCACCTGCTACTGCCGAACCAAGTATGAAGCTTGGGATCGCACGAGCTGGGTCTGCTGCACCAAATGGAATCGCTCCCTCAGTGATGAATGACAAGCCCATGATGATGTTTGTCAAACCAGAATTGCGTTCTTCCTTAGTAAATTTATCTTTGAAAAGAAGGGTTGCGACAAAGATTGCAAGTGGTGGCACCATTCCTCCAGCCATAACTGCTGCCATAGCTACAGAACCACCTGAAGAAACAGTTGCTGCAAGCGTACCTGTACCAAAGACATAGGCCGCTTTGTTAACTGGTCCACCCATATCGACAGCCATCATTCCTCCAAGAACGATACCAAGAAGGACAGCTGAACCTCCTCCAAGACCCCCTAGGAAGTCATTCATAGCAGTGTTGATTGCTGCCATTGGGATGTTAACAGCTAGCATGACAAATCCTGTCAAGATTGTTCCAAGAAGTGGCAAGAGAAGGATTGATTTTGCACCTTCAAGTGAACGAGGAACTTTAACGTATTTCTTAATAGCAAGAACTAAAGCACCTGCGATAAATCCACCAACAAGGGCACCTAGGAAACCAGATGAGACACCTGCAAGAGTTGAAGTTGCTTCACCACCTGCTGCATAAGGAATTTTACCAAAGGCAAAACCTTCTTTGGCAATAGCACCAGCCACGAAACCTGCTACCAAACCTGGTTTTTCAGCGATAGAGTAGGCAACATAACCTGCAAAGACTGGAAGCATCAAACCAAAGGCAGCTCCACCAATTTTCATGAACATAGAAGCTAGCTCATGGTAGGAACCAAGACTGCCAAGGTTTTCATTCGGAACACCCAAAGCACCGTCAATCAAGAAGGCAAGGGCAATCATGATACCACCACCGATAACGAATGGTAACATTTGAGATACACCACTCATCAAGTGTTTGTAGAAGGCACCACCAAGACTTTGTTTTTCGTTAGAGGCTGTTGTAGCTTTTGCACCATTAGCGGCACGGTAGACTTCAGCATCTCCTGAAAGAGCTAAGTTGATCAATTCTTCCGTCTTACGGATACCGTCAGCAACTGGACGATTGATCAATGGTTTGCCATCAAAACGATCCATTTCAACTGCCTTGTCTGCTGCGATGATAACAGCTTTAGCCTTACGAATGTCTTCCGAAGTTAGTTGGTTTCCAACACCACTAGCACCGTTGGTTTCGACCTTAATTCCAACACCCATTTCAGCAGCCACTTTTTGAAGAGCTTCTTGGGCCATGTAAGTGTGGGCAATACCTGTCGTACAAGCTGTAACAGCCACGATAAAGTCACCAGTTGCATTAGCAGGTACTTGAACAGGCTCTTCAGTTTTTTCTGAAGCTTGGTCAAAAAGTTCAATGACTTGGTCAGCTGATGTTGCTTGACGAAGTTTGTCAGCAAAACCGTCTTTCATCAAGTATTGAGACAATTCTGCCAAGGCTGCCAAGTGAGTATCATTGGCACCTTCTGGAGCCGCAATCATAAAGAAAAGGTCAGTTGCTTGTCCATCCAAGCTCTCGTAATCAACACCCTTATTTGACTTGGCAAAGAGAACTGTCGCTTCTTTGACAGCAGCGTTTTTGCTGTGAGGCATTGCGATTCCATCACCCAAACCTGTAGAAGTCAAAGCTTCACGCGCCAAAATGCCTTCTTTAAACATTTCAAAATCTGTTACATAACCGTGGTCTGTCAAACTTTTAATCATCTCGTCGATGACAGCTGTTTTTTCAGTTGCCTGCAAATCCAGCAACATGACATCTTTTCTCAATAGGTCTTGAATTTTCATCGTTTTTCTACCTCAACTTTTTCATATGTTTCTTTAATAAATTCTGCTGTTGCCAAGTCATCTGAGAAGGTGGTTGCCGTTCCGCAAGCCACTCCCCATTTGAAGGCTTCTACTGCGTCTTTTGATTTGACAAATTCACCTGTAAATCCAGCAACCATAGAATCACCAGCCCCAACTGAATTTTTGACTGTTCCCTTGATTGGTTTAGCAAAGTAAGCTCCCTCAGATGTGACAAGAAGGGCACCATCACCAGCCATAGAGATAATCACGTTTTGAGCACCTTTAGCCAGTAACTGACGAGCGTATTTCTCAATTTCATCTAAACTTTCGAGTTTAACCCCAAAAATCGCTCCAAGTTCATGATTGTTTGGTTTGACCAAAAGTGGCTGGTAGTCCAAACTATCAATCAAGGTCTGTCCTTCAAAGTCACAAACCACTTGCGCACCCGTCTGACGTGTCAAGGCAATCAAATCCTTGTAGATAACATTTCCTAGGTTTTTAGCACTCGAACCCGCAAACACAACCGTATCATCTGCTGTCAGACTAGATAAAATAGCTTTCAATTCTTCTAGCTGAGCTGGTTCGACATTTGGACCCGTTCCGTTGATTTCTGTTTCTTGGTCCGCTTTAATCTTAACATTGATACGAGTATCTTCTGCCACTTGGACAAAACGCGTCTCGATTTCTTCCTCTGCCAGAGTATCTGTGATAAATTTACCAGTAAAACCTCCGATAAATCCCGTCGCTGTATTTGGAATATCCAAACGTTTCAAGACACGACTGACATTGATTCCTTTCCCACCAGCAAACTTATCATCAC
>CAUQZY010000049.1:0-13401 GCA_963522395.1 uncultured Streptococcus sp. | reverse complement strand
CAGGGGAAGCTAAATTCCGCTTCTGGCCAATCACCCGTATCGGAACATTTTAAGAAACCTAAGAGGCCGAGAATCACCAATCTCAGCCTCTTCTTCTATCGCGAGAAGTGATTATTCACTATCCAGTTTGATTAAGATAGAAACAAAGTTATACTCAATGAAAATCAAAGAGCAAACTAGGAAGCTAGCCGCAGGCTGCTCAAAATACTGTTTTGAGGTTGCAAATGGAAGCTGACGTGGTTTGAAGAGATTTTCGAAGAGTATTAACTCTCACCTATTCATGCAAAGGAATTTTATGGAAGTTTATTTTTCAGGAACCATTGAACGGATTATTTTTGAAAATCCCAGCAATTTTTATCGCATTCTCCTCCTAGAAATCGAAGATACGGACGCAGCGGATTTTGATGATTTTGAAATCATTGTCACGGGAACCATGGCTGATGTGATTGAGGGAGAAGACTATACTTTTTGGGGACAAATTGTCCAGCACTCCAAGTATGGGGAACAACTGCAAATCAGCCGATATGAACGCGCAAAACCAACTAGCAAGGGCTTGGTTAAGTACTTTTCAAGTAGCCATTTCAAGGGAATTGGTCTCAAGACAGCTCAGAAAATTGTGGATACCTATGGCGACAATACCATTGACGAAATTTTGCAACACCCAGAAAAGCTAGAAGGCATCTCAGGACTCTCTGCCAAAAATCGCGAGGCATTCGTCTCTACTCTCCGCCTCAACTACGGAACCGAGATGGTTTTGGCCAAACTAGCCAACTACGGCATTCCCAATAAACTAGCCTTTCAAATTCAAGACTTTTACAAGGAAGAAACCCTTGATGTGGTTGAAAATTATCCCTATCAGCTGGTTGAAGATATTAAGGGTTTGGGCTTTACTATTGCTGACCAATTAGCGGAGGAACTAGGCATCGAAAGTCAGGCTCCTGAACGCTTCCGTGCCGGTCTAGTTCACAGTCTTTTTCAGGCCTGTATGGAAACAGGGGACACCTATGTTGAATCACGGGATTTGCTAGAACAAACCCTTACTCTCCTTGAATCTTCTCGCCCCGTGGAACTGGACCCCAGCCAAGTAGCCCAAGAACTCTCCTACCTGATTGAAGAAGACAAGGTTCAGCAGATTGATACCAAGATTTTTGACAACAGCCTCTTTTTCGCTGAGGAAGGCATCCGCAGTCACTTGGTTCGTATCCTTGAAAAAGGAAAACAGAAGAGCCATGATTTAGAAACCATTCAAAAACATATCACTACTGTCGAGGAAGAGCTTGGAATTGAGTATGATATTATTCAAAAACAAGCTATCTGTGATGCTATCCAGAACAAGGTCTTTATTCTGACAGGTGGACCTGGTACTGGTAAGACAACTGTTATCAATGGTATAATCGCTGTTTATGCCCTTTTAGAAGGACTTGACCTCAGGAAAAAAAGCAACTTGCCGATTCTTCTTGCCGCTCCAACCGGACGAGCCGCTCGGCGCATGAATGAATTGACAGGTTTGCCTAGCGCGACCATACACCGCCACTTGGGAATGACAGGCGACGATGATACCAGTCATCTGGAAGATTATCTGGATGCTGACTTTATCATCGTGGATGAATTTTCTATGGTGGATACTTGGCTGGCCAATCAACTCTTCTCCAACATCTCTTCTAACAGTAAAATCCTCATCGTGGGCGACAGCGACCAGCTACCGTCTGTCAGTCCTGGACAGATTCTAGCGGATCTGCTTCATATTCCCTTAATTCCTCAGACTCGCTTGGAAAAAATTTACCGACAAAGCGAAGAATCAACCATCGTCACCCTAGCTAGTCAGATTCGACAGGGCATCTTGCCGGCTGATTTCACTCAGAAAAAAGCTGACCGTTCCTACTTTGAAATCGCTAGTGGTCATATCCCTGCTACTATTGAAAAGATTTTAGGCGCAGCCCTCAGAAGTGGCATCCCTGCCCGTGATATCCAAGTTCTGGCTCCCATGTACCGAGGGACAGCAGGGATTGATGCCATCAACCAGCTCATGCAAGACCTGCTCAATCCACCACAAAAAGACCAACTCAGTTTTGAAGCTCCCCAGTGCCACTATCGCAAGGGGGACAAGGTCATTCATTTAGTCAACGATGCTGAAATCAATGTCTTTAATGGAGATTTAGGAGCTATTACAGACCTGATTCCTGGTAAATACACCGAGTCGAAACAAGACGAGATTGTCATTGATTTTGATGGCAATGAGGTCTCTTATCCACGTAACGAATGGTACAAGATTCGCCTGGCCTATGCCATGAGTATCCATAAGTCTCAGGGAAGTGAGTTCCCTGTTGTTATCCTACCTATCACCAGTGCTAGTAGGCGTATGCTGGAGCGCAATCTCATCTATACAGCCATTACACGCGCCAAAAGCAAGCTTATCTTACTAGGCGAATTACAGGCCTTCGACTATGCTACCCAGCATATCGGAACTGCCCGAAAAACCTATCTAATTGAACGCTTCAGTGATTTATTGGAGAATGTTGAAGAAAAGCAACAAGCTATCTCTGAAACAGCCACATCAAGTGCCTCTGAAGAATCCTACATCCTAACAGAAGAAAACTGGGACAGTATCCCAGCCATGATTGGGATTACAGACGCAGACCTCAAAGAGATTTTTGGAAAATAGTGCACAAGAAAACCCACCTAATCAGGTGGGATTTTTGTTTATTAATACTCAATGAAAATCAAAGAGCAAACTAGGAAGCTAGCCGCAAGCTATACTTGAGTACGGTAAGGCGACGCTGACGTAGTTTGAAGAGATTTTCGAAGAGTATAAGATTATTTAACTGTTGCTGTGCTTGTAATCAATTCAACAGCTTTTTTGATTGTGATATCGTGTTTCAACATATCAGCTGAAAGCAAGCTTTGTACTTGTGCAACTTCCATGTTGTAATCTGCAGCCAATTGCTCGATTTCTTTTTGGATTTCTTCTTCTGAAGCATCAAATCCTTCAGCTTTGGCAACTGCTTCGATAACAAGGTTAGTCTTAGTACGTGACTCAGCTTCTCCCTCGTATTGTTTGTGAAGGTCTTCTTGAGTAGTTCCAGTGATTTGGAAGTACATGTCAGGGTTGATACCTTGACGTTGCAAGTTTCCAAGGAATTCGTTTACTGAACGGTGAACTTCTTCGTGGATCATTTCTTCTGGAAGTTCTACGATTTCAGCGTTTTCTACAGCTTTATCAATTGCTGCACCTTCAACGGCATCTTTGTAAGCTTCTTCTTTAGCTTCAGCCAATTCTTTGCGGTATTTTTCTTTCAATTCAGCAAGTGTTTCAACTTCTTCATCGATGTCTTTTGCAAGTTCATCGTCAAGAGCTGGAACTTCTTTTGCTTTTACTTCGTGGATAGTTGTTACGAATTTAGCTTCTTTACCTGCAAGGTCTTCTGCTTGGTAGTCTTCTGGGAATGTTACGATAACGTCAACAGTTTCGCCAGCTGAGTGACCTACCAATTGGTCTTCGAAACCAGGGATGAATTGACCTGAACCAAGTCCAAGTGAGAAGTTTTCACCTTTTCCGCCATCAAATTCAACACCGTCGATAGAACCAACGAAGTCGATGACAACAGTGTCGCCGTTTTCAGCAGCAGCTTCTTTGATAACCAATTCAGCCAAGTTGTTGCGTTCGCGTTCGATACGCTCTTCAACGTCAGCGTCAGTTACTTCTTTTTCTACATCAACTGATACTTCAAGGTTTTTGTAGTCACCCAATTTTACTTCAGGTTTTGTAACGACTTCAGCAGTGATAACCCAGTCTTGACCTTTTTCCATTGAAGTTACGTCAATTTTTGGTTGTGCAACCACTTCAAGACCAGCTTCTTTTACAGCTGCTTCATAAGCGTCTGGCAAAAGAGCGTTCATTGCATCTTGGTAAAGGGCTTCTTCACCAAATTTTTTGTCGAAGATAGGACGTGGAAGGTGACCTTTACGGAAACCTGGAACGTTAAGAGTTTTCTTTACTGAGTTAAAGACACGGTCCAATTCTGGTTTGATTTGGTCTTGAGAGATAGTGAAAGTCAAGACACCACGGTTTGTTTCTTTGTTTTCAAATGATACAGACATTCTGTCATTTCTCCTTAAAATTTTTTAAATACAGCCTATTATAACATAAATGGGCGACTGTTTTCAAGTAATGAACGCGCTTTTCAATCACGCTAGAGGCACTTGCTCGCTTCTTTAATACTAAGGTCAGCCATTCTTTCCTTGTTTTTCTCAATGAAACCTGCTACCCAAGCTGGATTCGTTTTGGAGTAGTCTCTCAGAGCCCAGCCAATGGCTTTATTGATAAAGAATTCTGTTTGATTCAAATTATGAAGCAGAATCTTTTCCAGTAATTGAACATTGGTCTTCTCTTTTCTTAACAACTGGTGGTCAATAGCGACTCGTCTCAGCCAGATATTATCTGACAAGCTCCATTGGAGGATTATTTTTTCCAGTTCCGGCTTATCATACACCAAACTCCCTACTACTCGATCTAGGATATCCACCGTATCCCACCAAGATTTGGTAACAACCAACTGCTCTAGCTTAGGCAAATCGCTGTCCTTTAGATAAGACTGCATAGCTTTCAAATAATTGGCCGCCACATACTGGTATTCTCTAGATTCTTTTTCCCAGCAAGTGTCTACAAAATCCCAATCGATAATCTTTGTTTTTTTCGCTTCTGGAAAGTATTTTTTATAGAGTTTATTTCTTTCTGGCGCCGCAACGCCTAGAAAGGAAAATTGATGTCGCATATAGGCCTCCATAGGCCCTGCTTTTTTAGGATCTTTTGCTGCTTCTAGCTCAACAAGTAAATCTGTTAGACTCATCTAAAACTCCTCATGCCCCACCAAGTGATGCTGAAAGGCATAGACTGCAGCCTGGGTACGATCGCTGACTTCAAGTTTGGCAAGAATGTTGGACACATGGGTCTTGACCGTCTTGAGAGAGATAAAAAGTTCGTCTGCGATGCGCTGATTTTCATAGCCCTTGGCGATGAGTTGAAGCACATCTCGCTCACGCGCAGTCAGGTCCTCATGTAGTTCTATGTGATTGCGGTGATATTCGACCTTCTTGCTGACCTCTTGCTCAATGGCCAACTCGCCAGCAGCCACCTTACGGACAGCATGGAGCAATTCATCGGCACTAGAAGTCTTGAGCATATAGCCACGAGCACCAGCATTCAAGACAGGCATGATTTTTTCATTGTCCAAATAAGAGCTCACAATCAAAATCTTAGCTTCAGGCCATTCTTTGAGGATGGCCAAGGTCGCGTCAATTCCATTCATCTCAGGCATGACAATATCCATGACAATAACATCTGGGCGCAATTCCAAGGCTAAGTCAATCCCCTGAGATCCGTTGGACGCCTCGCCCACAACTTCTACATCGTCTTGGAGGTCAAAGTAGCTTTTCAAGCCCAATCGGACCATTTCATGGTCATCTACTAGTAAAATTCTCATCTTTACTCCTTTATCATTCCTTATCGAGCAGGGGAATACGGATATCAACTGCTAATCCTTGCTTGGGAGCTGTCAATAACTGAACCGTCCCTGCCATATCTTCAACCCGCTCCTTGATATTGCGGAGTCCATAACTCAAGTCGTCTAAACTCCCTAACTGGAAACCAATCCCATTGTCCACCACCTTCAGCTGCAATTCAAAATCTGTCTGATAGAGATAGACATCCAGACAAGATGCCTGGGCATGGCGGAGGGTATTGCTGATCAACTCTTGCAGGATACGGAAGATATGCTCCTCGATTTTCTTAGGCAATTTCGTCACATTTTGCTTGAAACTAACCTTGAGATCACTCTTGTCCTCAAGCTCTTTTAAGAGGATTTGGATTCCCTCAACCAGACTCTTCTGCTCCAGTTCAACTGGTCGCAAATGCAAGAGTAAGACCCGCAAATCCTTCTGGGCTGTTTCTAAAATAGCTGTAACACTCTGCAACTGGGTCTGCATCTTTTCTCTATCCAATTTCAAAGCCTGCTGACTGACGCCTGATAAAATCATGTGGGCCGCAAACAACTCCTGACTGACTGTATCGTGCAAATCCCGAGCAATCCGCTTCCGTTCCTTCTCTATAATCTCCTCTTCCTGAGCAAGACTGTGATTTTCTGCTTTTTGAAGAGCTTCTGTCAAAAGGTTAAGTTTACCTGACAAGGACTTGAAACTGGCATCCAACTCTGGATCAGCAATCTGAACCACTTCTTGTCCTGCTAATAAACGCTTGAGATTAGTCTGCATTTTTCTTAGAGAAAGCTCTTCAACACCTCGCCAAAACAGGACTAAGAGACAGGTCATGGACATGCTGAATACTAACAACAAAAAGACAAATTTTTCTGTTTTTTCGACATCATGCAGGAAAATAGACCAGTCAAAGTCAAGGATTTCCAGCAAGCTGTGGGAGAAAAATAAAACAAACAGGAAGGTGGTGAGAGCAATGATTACATAAGCTTGTTTTTTCATCCTCTGACCACCTCCACATCCCCAATCATAGTGGTCAAGAAAATCTTGACACTCTTGTTACTCTTGAGATAGTCTTTGGTTTCTTGATGATAGTGTTCATTACGGAGGGCTCGCTTGGGCTGGTTGAAAAAAGTCAAATCACCATAGAGACAGTTAACGCTGAGACTGACTTCCACATCTACAGGTACGATGATTTTGGTCGTGCCTATCATCTTTCTGAGGATAATCACATTGTCGTGATTGGTTAGAATGACCCTCTCCAGATGAATGGTATCCTTGCCCATGAGACGAAAGAGATTGATATCATCAAACTGGCAAGTCTGGTAACTTGAAAAATGATGGAGATTTCCAAACCAACGATTTTTCTCCTTCTTAACCGTTACCACCTCTTCAAAAACCAAATTGGTCTGCTCTTTTTCCTGGTTCATCATCGGATAAAGAAGAAAGAGGCTATAGATGACCGCAACAAAAATAGCTAGAATCACAAAAGGATTGAGCATGACGATGAAAAAGAAGAGAATGGTTGCCACCACTAAAAGAAGATTATTGCCCTCTTTACCAGTGTAATAGCGAATCAAAAGCAAAAAGAGGAATAAAATCAGCAGAAAACGCGAAAAATGCTCTGATACCATCAAAATCAGAGCTCCTGTCAAAAGACAGGCTTCGATAAATAAAAAGATTTTAAATTTTCTCATAGGTTCATCCTCTCCCTTCTATTTTATCACAATTCAAAAAAGTCACCTCGGTCTGAAGATGGAAAAAAGGCGGTGGTTACGCCTTTTTCATCTGATCCTTTGCTTCTTTTAATTTTCCATAAAGAAGATAGTCTACTTTTTGCAGATCTGCTATGGTGGCACAATTAAGAGCACACATAATCAAACGCAGATCGTCTTTCCAGCCTTGAACAATACCAATCACTTCTTCAACTGTGTAGGTTTCAACCAATTCCAGAACTGTTCGTGACAGTCCCACAGCCTTGGCACCAAAGACCAAACACTTAATCATATCCAGCGGATTCCGAACGCCTCCACTGACCAAGAGTGCAACCTTATCTTTCCATTCTTGGGCATTGAGAAGGGCCTGCATAGTAGACTGGCCCCATTGATTGAGATAATCACGTTGGCCACTGCGACGATTTTCAATATAGGCAAAACTGGTGCCACCACGACCCGATATATCAAAGGCTCGAACGCCCAATTCATAGGCTCTCTCGATGGTCTTGGCATCCATTCCAAAGCCCACTTCCTTTAGGACAATCGGAACAGGGATTTGCTTGCTATAGTCTGCTAGATGCGATTGCCAGCACCTGAACTTTCTTTCTCCCTCTGGCATGAGTAATTCCTGCATGACATTGACATGCACTTGCAGGAGAAGAGGATTCATCTCTTCTACAGTCTGAAGGCCCAACTCAACAGGCTTGTCCAATCCAATATTGGTTCCAAGGAGGAGATTTGGATGATCATACTTAACAGAAAAGGAGTCATCTGTTGGATCTTTGAGGGCTGCGCTATAAGAGCCCGTTACAAATAAAATACCACAAGCTTCCGCCACCTGAGCCAGTTTTTGATTGATTTCTTTACCTTTTTCACTCCCACCTGTCATGGCATTGATATAGAAAGGAAAGTCCCACTTTCGACCAGCAAACTCTGTCGACAGATCGATTTCATCCAGGTCGTAAAGAGGCAAGGAAGAATGAATCAACTCCACCTCATCAAAGCTATTATAGGAACTTTTCTGCTCAAGGGCATAGCGGATATGCTCATCCTTACGATTTGTCGTCATGTCCTATCCTTTCTTGGTATAAGAGCTCAATCCCCAGATCGGCCCAACGGTTTTTTAGGGTTTCAGTTGATTGCTCATCAAAACTCAAGGCAATACCACAATCACCACCACCAGCGCCGCTACTCTTAGCAACAGCTTGCAAATCTTGACTCGCTTCTTTCAACTGTCTAAGCGAAGGCGTGTAAATATCTGCGCTCAAGCCTTCTAAGAGCTTGCTGGCCACTTCTACTTGCTCGATAATTTTTTCTGATTTCCCCTGTTCCAAGGATTCTACCAAAGTAGCTACCGTTGCTTTTGAGGAACTTAAAAAATTCTGATTGATGTTTTGCTTGATTTGCTGGACCATGTGACTCGATACAGCCACTTCCTTGGTCCATCCCACTAGGAAATCACATTCTAGGGCAGGTTGTACGTGTGAGATTGAAAAGCCCCAATCACGCTCTAAAACAGTCGCTAAGTTTTCTTCTTTTAGCCACGCAGCTACCTTCTGGCGATCAAAAGACTGGTAAAGAACCAATTCCTCTGCCACAATACAGGCAAGGTCCCCCATAGAACCATTGTCTCCGCGCTTGAGCAAGACAGCACTGGCCAGCTTGAACAAGAGATCCTGATCAACCGAAAGATTATACAGAGCTAGCAGAGCCTTGATGACCAAAACAACGACGCTACCGCTAGAACCTAGACCAAACTTTTTCCCTTCTCGTTCCATTTTTCCACGAATTTCTAGAGAAAAGGGTCGCAAGGTCTGCCCACGATAAACGAGGAAATCTTCCACTAAAGCAATTGTTTCTTGAATCAAGCTGTAGTCAGGATTTGGTGTCAAGTCCACTACGAAATCAAACATATCTGAGTAGATACGGTAACTATCAGAAAAAGCAATCTCGCCCTTCATATAGATAGGAATGGCCTTTATCAAGGCCAACTGCCCTGGCTCTAAAATAGCATATTCACCTGCCCAATAGAGTTTTCCGCAAGTTTTAACAGCAATCATCTTGGCTCAAATCCTTTGTTTTTGACACAATCAAGCGATAACGTTGACCGAAGATTTCTGATAAATGCTCCAAGTCTTTCTCTTGACAGAGGACTTTGACATTGGGACCAGCATCCATAGTAAAGTAGCAGGCTTCCCCTTGCTCACGAAGCTGGCGAACAAAGTCCATGGCTTCATAGCTTGCATCCGTCAGATAAGAAAAGGCTGGTGATGCTGTTTTTGTCGTAGCGTGCATAGCCAGGGCATTTTTCTCCGTTAATTCCCCAACCTTGGCAAAGTCATTTTCCTTGAGATAAACCAGCATATCCTGATAATCCTTCTCAGACTGACGCACCCAGTCATCAAAGGTCGTCGAGGTTTCCACACAAAGTTTCATCCCGTCACGGCTAGAGATTGGTTTTTTCTTATCCTCTAGCACCAACATCATCATAGCTAGTTTCAAGTCTGTCTCTACAGGGTAAATCTCTCCGCTATCCTTGTCCCAGGCACCTAATGGTCCATAAAAACTCCGAGAGGAAGAGCCTGAGGCAAACTTAGCCTCCTGTGCTAACTGACTTCTATCCAATCCAAGCTGAAAATAAGCATTGCAAGCCTTAACCAAGGCGGACAAACCACTAGAACTTGATGATAAGCCCGCTGCGGTAGGCATATTGTTTTGAGTGTCAATACGAACAAAGCCATCACCATCTGGACGGTAGCGGTCAATAATCTTGCTCATCTTGGCATGCTCCGCCTCATTTTGTAACTGGCCATTGATATAAAAGGTATCAGCCGTCGCATCCGTCGGTAGAGATGACAAAGTCGTCTCCGTGTACATATTTTCTAAAGTCAGAGAGATACTGCTAGTAGCAGGCACCATCTCTTTTTCTTTTTTCTTTCCCCAATATTTGATAATAGCAATATTTGCGTAAGAACGTACTGTTACAGGCTCTCGATCCATGTCTGAACAGCTCCTTTCTCTTCTAATCTTTCTGCTAATTCTTGTGCGTGTGTTAAATTATCTGCCAAGGCTATAATACAGCCTCCTAGTCCACCACCGCTCATCTTGGAACCCAAAGCACCATGACTAAGCGCCGTTTCAACCAAAGAGTCTGCCTCAGAGCTACTGACACCAATTTCTTTTAAGTGCAAATGGGCTTGACTGAGGATTTGTCCCAATCCTTCAGCATCTTTTTGTGAAATCGCATCTTCTGCTTGCTGGGTTAATTCTCCCAAGGCATGCAAAAATGGTAGGGCATCCTTGCCCTTGTTTTGAACCACTTGGATGGCTTCACGGGTGTGACCATAAACGCCCGTATCAGCAATCACCAAATAGGCGGATAGAGCCATCTCAAGCTCTGTAAATCCTACGTTCTTGATAAAGCGAATAGGCTGGTCACTGAGACAGGTCTTAGCATCCAAACCACTAGGATTCATATGGGCAATCATCTCCGCCCGATTGACCAAGATTTCTAGTACATCATGAGGCAAGTCTACCTGATAGTAGTCAAATACCGCACGAATGGCCGCTATGCTGATAGCAGCTGACGAACCCATTCCCCGTTTCTCAGGGATAGCCGAGTCAATCACACATCGAATGCAAGCTTCTTTGATATCCAAATACTCCAGCGAAGCATAAACCGCCATGGACAAAGTATCCTCCTCATAGAGGCGCCAAGGACTTTCAGCAGGAACCACCTTACAAGTCACCTCCACCTCCAAAAGAGGTAAGGAAATAGCAGGATAACCATAAACGACCGCATGCTCCCCTATTAAAATAATCTTACTATGCGCCTGACCGACACCAAGTTTTTTTGTCATATTTTCCTTTTACTAGACGAATAAGCCGTCCCATTTTTCATACAAGTATTTATTCTTTCCTATCTATTTTATTATATTTTCACAAAAAAAGCGATTGTTTCCTTTACAATCGCCTCTTTCATTATTGAACCCATTCGCCATTATAATTAACAGAATAGCCTTCTACAGTGGTATTCACTGCTAAAGCACCTGAGCTATAAGCATAGTACCATTTACTACCGACCTGGAACCAGCCAGTTGCCATAGCTCCTGATGAACGGAGATAGTACCACTTGTTACCAAGGTATTGCCAGCCCGTTTTCATATCACCATTTTCAGCATCTAAATAGTACCAAGTTGAGCCGTCTTGATACCAGCCAGTTGCCATTGCACCTGATGAACGGAGATAGTACCACTTGTTGCCAAGATATTGCCAACCAGTTTGCATAATGCCAGTTTCTGGGTCTAGGTAATACCACGGAGCAGGTTTGCTTCTATCAATGCCAAAAGTAACATGGAAATCTTGAGTCCAACCCTTAGCAACTTCACCAATTGGTAGTGGATTGTAAGAGTCATCGCCAGAAATTCCTAGCTTATTTAAATAATACCAATTGCCGTCTTCATAAGTCCAGCCTGTCTTTACAGCATAATTATTATCAAAATAATAAGTTCTCTTTTCAGCAGATGGAGCATATTGTTCACCGTATACTTTTCCTGTATTTTCAGACGTTTTTGCCTCTAGTACTTGTTTATCTGTTTGTTCTAGCAAAGCACCATCTTGTCCAAAATAGTACCACTTCTCCTGAAGGCCAATTTCTAAGACTGGACGATTATTAAATAAATTATCACGATAACCTGTTCCATGAATTTCTACGTATTGCCAACCGACAACCATCTCTCCTCTATCACCAAAATAGTAAGTTTTACCGTCTATTTTATGCCAATAGATTGCTTTATGATCATCTTTTACATAATATTTTCTATTATCCTTATCAACAAATTCGCCACCTGTGGTATCCGCAAATACAGTATTTGTAGCTAGCAAACCAAAGAAAAAGACTGCTAATGCGATTTGCATCATTTTTTTCAAAATTTTCATGTATATACCCTCCAATATTAAATCCACTCACCAGATGAGGCGAAATTATAAACTTTACCATCGATAGTTTGGCTACCTGTAACCATTGCTCCAGAGGAATTGAGATAATACCAGTTTCCTCCTACTTTTATCCAACCTGTCTTCATATCTCCATTACTTGCATTTAGGTAGTACCAAGTTGAACCATCTTTCACCCAACCAGTTGCCATAGCTCCTGATGAACGGAGATAGTACCACTTGTTACCAAGATATTGCCAGCCTGTTTTCATATCGCCATTTTCAGCATCTAAATAGTACCAAGTTGAGCCTTCCTGATACCAGCCAATTGCCATAGCTCCTGATGAACGGAGATAGTACCATTTATTGCCAAGTTGTTTCCAACCAGTTTGCATGATACCAGTTGTTGGATCTAGATAGTACCAAGCTGAACCATCATTTATCCAACCTGTAAGTATTTCACCACCAATATAGTCTTCTCCATTAATTTCTGTTTTAGCTAGATAATACCAGTTAGACTGGTCATAAAGCCAACCTGTCTTTAAAGAATAATCTTGATTAAAGTAATAGTTCGTGTAAAAACTCTTCTCTTCTTTATCTTCCGGATTTGTACGTTTTTCCCCATACTTTCTTCCAACGCTGTCTTTAGTTTTAACCTCTAATGCTTCCCAACCAACAAACTCTTGTAGCACTCCATTTTTGTCAAAGTAGTACCATTCTGGCATTGGGGAACCTTCTAATCTTATACCATTAGGGTAAGGACCAATTGTATATCCTTTAACTGGCATTGGAATGTATTGCCAACCAACAACCATTTCACCATTATAATCAAAATAATAGGTCTTGCCATCAATCACTCGCCAGTCCGTTTCTTTGATGTCACCCTTCTTGTAGTAGGTTCTACCATTTTCTTGGACAAATTTCCAACCTTCTGAATCAGCACCATCCGCCAATACTGCACTTGTCGCTAGCAAACCGAAGAAAAAGACTGCTAATGCAATTTGCATCAATTTTTTTATTATTTTCATTAGATATATCCTCCTGCAAGAATTATAGTAAAAATTAAATTGTATGTCAATATGACGTCCTTAAAACAATGTATAGTATATTAATACAAGGTGTAAACAAATAGATTAGAATAGACAAATTAATTTATAGAATTATTTTAAGAGTCATGGTGTCCTGCTCTAGTTTCAAATAGATATATTATGGCTCTATAATATTTGTAGTGGGTAAATCCCCTATGGATCTTATGGAGCCTATT
>CAUQZY010000048.1:0-13447 GCA_963522395.1 uncultured Streptococcus sp. | reverse complement strand
CAGCAGAATTGCAACACTTTAAAGAAACAACTCTGAATCATGCTATCTTGATGGGACGCGTGACCTTTGATGGGATGGGACGTCGCTTGCTTCCAAAACGGGAGACCTTGATTTTGACACGTAACCCGGAAGAAACGATAGATGGAGTTACTGTCTTTCATGATGTCCAGTCAGTTTTGGACTGGTATCAGGCTCAAGATAAGAATCTCTATATTATCGGTGGAAAGCAAATTTTTCAAGCTTTTGAACCCTATATTGACGAAGTGATTTTGACTCACATTCATGCTCGGGTGGAGGGAGATACCTATTTTCCTGAAGAGTTTGACTTGTCTCTTTTTGAGACAGTTTCAAGCAAATTTTACGTCAAAGATGAGAAAAATCCTTATGATTTTACCATCCGATACCGCAAGAGAAAGGAAGTCTAATGGAACGTAGTATATTTGGTTTTTTCACAGCCATGTTGTGTTTGGTCTGTTTGCTTGCTGGAGCACAGGCTTTTCGTAAAAAGCGCTATGGGCTTTCTGTCCTACTCTGGTTAAATGCCTTTACCAATTTGGTCAATAGTGTTCATGCCTTTTACATGACCTTATTTTAGATAGAATGATAGTATAGAATAGAACGGAAGGAAATCATGCCTACAACTAGGAATAATGATATGATGGTTTATTGCTCATTTTGTGGCAAAAGCCAAGAAGAAGTACAAAAAATAATCGCTGGGAACAACGCCTTTATCTGTAATGAATGTGTTGAGTTGGCTCAGGAAATCATTCGAGAGGAGTTGGCTGAGGAAGTCTTGGCAGACTTGTCAGAAGTTCCAAAACCAATCGAACTCCTCCATATCTTGAACCATTATGTAATCGGTCAAGATCGTGCCAAGCGTGCCTTGGCAGTGGCGGTTTACAACCACTACAAACGTATCAATTTCCACGATACGCGTGAAGAGTCAGAAGATGTGGATTTGCAGAAGTCAAACATCTTGATGATTGGCCCAACTGGTTCAGGGAAAACTTTCCTTGCTCAGACCTTGGCTAAGAGCTTGAATGTACCTTTTGCGATTGCGGATGCGACAGCTCTTACTGAGGCTGGTTATGTAGGTGAGGACGTGGAAAATATCCTCCTTAAACTCTTGCAGGCTGCTGACTTTAACATTGAACGTGCAGAGCGTGGCATTATCTATGTGGATGAAATTGACAAGATTGCCAAAAAGAGTGAGAATGTGTCTATCACACGTGATGTTTCTGGTGAAGGGGTGCAACAAGCCCTTCTTAAGATTATCGAGGGAACTGTTGCCAGCGTACCGCCTCAAGGTGGACGCAAACATCCGCAACAAGAGATGATTCAAGTGGATACTAAAAATATCCTCTTCATCGTGGGTGGTGCCTTTGATGGTATTGAAGAAATCGTCAAACAACGTCTGGGTGAAAAGGTTATCGGTTTTGGTCAAAATAACAAGGCGATTGATGAAAATAGCTCTTACATGCAAGAAATCATCGCAGAAGATATTCAAAAATTTGGTATTATCCCTGAGTTGATTGGACGCTTGCCAGTCTTTGCTGCTCTTGAGCAATTGACGGTTGATGACTTGGTTCGCATCTTGAAAGAGCCAAGAAATGCCTTGGTCAAACAATATCAAACCTTGCTTTCTTACGATGATGTCGAGTTGGAATTTGACGACGAAGCCCTTCAAGAGATTGCCAATAAGGCCATCGAACGCAAAACGGGTGCGCGTGGTCTTCGCTCTATTATCGAAGAAACCATGCTAGATGTCATGTTTGAAGTACCGAGTCAGGAAAATGTGAAATTGGTCCGCATCACTAAAGAAGCTGTTGACGGAACGGATAAACCGATCCTAGAAACAGCCTAGAGGTGACTATGGAAATCAATACACATAATGCAGAAATCTTGCTCAGTGCGGCCAACAAGTCCCACTATCCGCAGGATGAACTGCCAGAGATTGCCCTTGCAGGGCGCTCCAATGTTGGCAAGTCCAGCTTTATCAATACCATGCTGAACCGTAAGAATCTGGCTCGTACGTCAGGGAAACCTGGAAAAACCCAGCTTCTCAACTTTTTCAACATTGACGACAAGATGCGCTTTGTGGATGTGCCTGGTTATGGCTATGCCCGTGTTTCTAAAAAGGAACGTGAAAAGTGGGGGCGCATGATTGAGGAGTATCTGACAACTCGAGAAAATCTCCGTGCGGTAGTCAGTCTAGTTGACCTTCGTCATGACCCGTCAGCAGATGATGTGCAGATGTACGAATTTCTTAAGTATTATGAGATTCCGGTCATCATCGTTGCGACCAAGGCGGACAAGATTCCTCGTGGTAAATGGAACAAGCACGAATCAGCAATCAAAAAGAAATTAAACTTTGACCCAAGTGACGACTTCATCCTCTTTTCATCTGTCAGCAAGGCAGGGATGGATGAGGCTTGGGATGCAATCTTAGAAAAATTGTGAGGAAAAGAAAATGGCAAAAACAATTCATACAGACAAAGCTCCAAAGGCTATCGGACCATATGTTCAAGGAAAAATCGTTGGCAACCTTTTGTTTGCTAGTGGTCAAGTTCCTCTCTCTCCTGAAACTGGGGAAATCGTTGGAGAAACGATCCAAGAACAGACAGAACAGGTCTTGAAAAATATTGGTGCTATTTTGGCAGAGGCAGGAACTGACTTTGACCATGTTGTCAAAACAACTTGCTTCTTGAGCGATATGAACGACTTTGTTCCTTTTAATGAGGTTTACCAAACGGCCTTTAAAGAGGAATTTCCGGCTCGTTCAGCTGTGGAGGTAGCTCGTCTTCCTCGTGATGTAAAAGTCGAAATTGAAGTCATCGCAGAGATTGGATAAGCTAGTTGAAGTTTGGTGTTGCCAAACTTCTTTTGATATAAGGAGAAAAAGATGACAAAGAAACAACTTCACTTGGTGATTGTGACAGGGATGAGTGGTGCAGGGAAAACAGTTGCCATTCAGTCCTTCGAAGATTTGGGTTATTTTACTATTGATAATATGCCGCCAGCTCTCTTGCCTAAGTTTTTGCAGTTGGTGGAAACAAAGGAAGACGACCATAAGTTGGCCTTGGTAGTAGATATGCGTAGCCGTTCTTTCTTCTCAGAGATTCAAGCTGTTTTGGATGAGTTGGAAAACAAGGAAGAACTGGACTTTAAAATTCTCTTTTTGGATGCAGCTGATAAGGAATTGGTCGCGCGTTACAAGGAAACTAGACGGAGTCACCCTCTAGCAGCAGATGGACGGATTTTGGATGGAATCAAACTGGAGCGTGAACTCTTGGCACCTTTGAAAAACATGAGCCAAAATGTGGTGGATACGACTGAGCTTACTCCGCGTGAGTTGCGTAAAACCCTGGCAGAGCAATTTTCAGATCAAGAACAAGCCCAGTCTTTCCGTATCGAAGTCATGTCTTTCGGCTTTAAATATGGAATCCCGATTGATGCAGACTTAATCTTTGATGTCCGTTTCTTGCCAAATCCCTACTACCTACCAGAACTGCGTAATCAGACGGGTGTGGATGAACCAGTTTATGACTATGTTATGAATCATCCTGAGTCAGAAGATTTTTATCAACATTTATTGGCCTTGATTGAGCCGATTTTGCCAAGTTACCAAAAGGAAGGGAAGTCTGTTTTGACTATTGCCATGGGTTGTACGGGTGGACAACACCGTAGTGTGGCCTTTGCTAAACGCTTGGCGCAGGACTTATCCAAGAATTGGCCTGTTAATGAAGGGCATCGTGACAAAGACCGAAGAAAGGAAACGGTAAACCGTTCATGAGAAAACCAAAGATAACGGTGATTGGTGGAGGGACTGGGATCCCCGTCATTCTTAAAAGTTTGCGTGAAAAAGATGTGGAAATCGCTGCTATCGTAACGGTGGCGGATGATGGTGGTTCATCAGGTGAACTCCGAAAAAATATGCAACAATTGACACCACCAGGTGATCTTCGTAATGTCCTTGTGGCCATGTCGGATATGCCTAAGTTCTATGAGAAGGTCTTTCAGTACCGCTTTTCTGAGGATGCGGGAGCCTTTGCTGGTCATCCGTTGGGAAATCTCATTATTGCAGGTCTGTCAGAAATGCAGGGTTCGACCTATAATGCCATGCAGTTATTGAGCAAATTTTTCCATACAACTGGGAAGATTTATCCTTCCAGTGACCATCCTTTGACCCTGCATGCAGTCTTCCAGGATGGGACAGAAGTAGCTGGAGAGAGTCATATTGCAGACCATCCAGGCATGATTGACCACGTCTATGTGACCAATACCCTCAACGATGATACGCCTCTGGCCAGTCGTCGAGTAGTGCAGACCATTCTTGAAAGTGACATGATTGTCCTCGGACCTGGTTCCCTCTTTACCTCGATTTTGCCCAATATCGTGATTAAGGAAATCGGGCAGGCACTTTTGGAAACCAAGGCAGAAATCGCCTATGTCTGCAATATCATGACCCAACGTGGGGAGACGGAACACTTTACAGATAGTGACCACGTGGAGGTCTTGCATCGTCATCTTAGCCGACCTTTTATCGATACTGTCTTGGTGAATATCGAAAAAGTGCCTCAGGAATACATGAATTCCAACCGTTTTGATGAATACTTGGTGCAGGTGGAACATGATTTTGCAGGTCTTTGTAAGCAAGTTCCGCGTGTGATTTCATCCAACTTCCTTCGCCTGGAAAATGGGGGTGCCTTTCACGATGGGGATTTGCTCGTGGATGAGTTGATGCGGATTATACAGGTGAGAAAATGAGTTTCACAGTAGCAGTAAAAGAAGAAATCCTAGGTCAACACCATCTAAGCAGACATGAATTATCTGCCATTATCAAGATGTCTGGTAGCATCGGTCTCTCGACCTCGGGGCTGACCTTGTCTGTCGTGACAGAAAATGCCAAACTGGCTCGTCACCTCTATGAGTCTTTTCTCCATTTCTATGAAATCAAATCGGAAATTCGTCACCACCAACGGAGCAATCTTCGCAAGAATCGGGTCTATACCGTTTTTACAGATGAAAAGGTGCAGGACTTGTTAAGTGATTTACATTTGGCAGATTCTTTCTTTGCCCTAGAAACAGGTATTGATGAGGAGATTTTATCGGACGAGGAAGCAGGGCGCGCCTATCTCTGTGGTGCTTTCTTGGCAAATGGAAGCATTCGTGACCCTGAATCAGGTAAGTACCAGTTGGAAATCAGTTCTGTTTATCTAGACCACGCGCAAGGGATTGCCTCTCTTCTTCAGCAGTTTTTGCTGGATGCCAAGGTGCTTGAGCGTAAGAAGGGAGCTGTGACCTATCTCCAGCGTGCCGAAGACATTATGGACTTTCTTATAGTAATCGGAGCCATGAAGGCGCGTGATGATTTTGAGAGAGTAAAGATTTTGCGAGAAACCCGTAATGACCTCAATCGGGCCAATAATGCCGAGACAGCTAATATCGCTCGGACAGTCTCTGCCAGCATGAAGACTATCAACAATATCAGCAAAATTAAAGATATCATGGGCTTAGAAAATCTGCCAGTGGATTTGCAGGAGGTAGCGCAACTGCGGATTCAGCACCCAGACTACTCTATCCAGCAGTTAGCAGATAGTCTCAGCACCCCTCTGACCAAAAGTGGTGTCAACCACAGACTCAGAAAAATCAATAAGATAGCCGATGAACTATAAAACCACGAATCCTATGTGACTCGTGGTTCTTTTCTTATAAACTGGTTGAGTGTTTTGGTTGCACTTTTTGCTCAGGGTCAATGTAGTTGATGGCATTGTTGACAGCGGTTGGTGCTTCTCCGAGGCCTGTCGCAATCAGGTCAATTTTTCCGTCATAGTAGCAGCAGTCTCCGATAGCATAGATACCTGCTTGGCTGGATTCCTGTTTGCTGTTGACGATAATCTTGTGGCGGTTGAGGTCCAGACCCCAGTTTTTAAGGTTACCGACAGAAGATTTGAAACCATAGTTGACAAAGAGGTGATCTAAGTCAATCGTTTCTGTTTCATCAGATTTGACTTTTGTTATTTCTAACTTGTCAAGTATTTTTCCATCTCCAAGTAGTTGGCTAGGGACGAATGGTGTCTTGATGGTCACAGATGATTCTTGCAAGGCTTGCACACTGTGTTCCAAGGCACGGAAATTATCTCTGCGGTGAACAAGGGTAGTTGGCGCAATTTTTTCAAAAGCCAAAGCCCAATCCACAGCTGAGTCCCCCCCACCAAGAATCGTCACTTTCTTACCAGCGTATTGCTGAATGTTAGAAACATGGTAGTGGATATTTTCATATCCCTCAACCCCTTCAAGTTCCAGCGGACGTGGTTTGAAGGCACCACCACCCATAGCGATGATAACTGTTTTAGACAGGTGACTTTCTTTAGAGGTTGTAATCTTAAATCCCTCTTCTTGTTTTTCAATCTCAAGAACTGTTTCATTGAGATGAATTGGGGTATCAAAGCCGTTTAGCTGTTCAATTAAGCGGTTAGTCAATTCTTCTCCAGTCAGGTTTGGGAAACCTGGAACGTCTAAAATTTCCTTTTCAGGGTAGAGAATAGCAGGTTGTCCACCTAGTTGGGGAAGAGAGTCGATGATTTGAACCTTGGCTTGGCGTAGATGGGCATAGAAGGCCGCAAAAAGACCGACTGGACCACCACCTACAATGGTAATATCATAGAGTTGAGACATGGTTTCTCCTTTGTTTTTTCTAGTCAGTTTATTTTATCATATTTTTTCCTTAATTTAAAATGAAGTAGGATAGGTAAAAAAATGCCAGAAAAATGGTATAATAGAAAGGAACGTGTTTGGACAGAGAGGAGACAGCAGATGAACTTTCAACAATTATCCAACCTGCAATATTGGACTAGCTTGTTTTCTAGTCCTTGGAGTATTGCCATCAATCTGTTTGATATTTTGATTGTGGCTTATGTTTTGTATCGTTTTACAAAAGCGATAGCTGGTACCAAGATTATGATTTTGGTGCGGGGGGTCTTGATCTTTGTATTAGCCCAGGTTGTGGCCAATATCCTTGGTTTAACAACGATTTCTTGGTTGATTAATCAGATTATCACTTATGGAGTCATTGCTGTGGTTGTTATTTTCTCTCCAGAAATTCGAACTGGTTTGGAACGTTTGGGAAGGGCGATAGATTTCTTTTCTACTACTCAAATAAGTGCAGAAGAGCAAATGATTCGTGCCTTTGTTAAGTCAGTTGAATACATGAGTCCTCGTAAGATAGGTGCTTTAGTTGCCATTCAACGGGTTCGGACCTTGCAAGAATATATTGCGACAGGAATTCCCTTGGATGCCAAAATTTCGGCAGAACTCCTCATCAATATTTTTATTCCCAACACTCCTCTACATGATGGTGCTGTGATTATTAGAGAAAATCGGATTGCAGTCACCTCTGCCTATCTGCCCTTGACAGAAAGTACAGGGATTTCCAAGGAATTTGGGACCAGACACCGGGCGGCTATCGGCTTATCAGAAGTGTCCGATGCCTTGACCTTCATCGTCTCAGAGGAAACAGGTGGTATTTCTATTACTTACAATGGGGTCTTCAAGCATGACTTGACGATTGAAGAATTTGAAGCAGAGCTACGAACAATTCTTCTGCCAGCTGTTGAGGAAAAAGCCAGTTTCAAGGACCGTTTGCTAGGAGGTTGGAAATATGAGAAAAAATAGTCTATATATCATTTCATCTCTCTTTTTTGCTTGTGTCTTATTCATTTATGCAACGTCGACCAACTTTCAAAATAGCAATACCACAAGGCAGGTCAAATCAGAAACCTATACCAATACGATAGCAAATGTTCCCATCGATATTCACTATGATGATGACCAGTATTTCATTAGCGGATTTGCATCAGAAGTTTCAGTTGTGTTGACAGGTGCCAATCGTGTGACCTTGGCCAGTGAAATGCAGGAAAGTACTCGTAAGTTTAAGGTGACAGCGGATTTGACAGATGCTAGTATTGGAACGATTGAAGTTCCTTTGAACATTGAAAATCTTCCAAGTGGATTGACCGCTGTGGCAACGCCTCAAAAGATTACAGTGAAAGTTGGGAAGAAGGTTAAGCGAGATGGGATGATTGTTGTGCCACAAGTTGACCAAAGCCAGATTGATCCCAAGCTACAACTTGATAGTGTAACTGTGTCAAATGAACGCGTTTCGGTCACAACTGACCAGGAAACATTAGCTAAGATTGATAAAGTTATTGCGCTTTTACCAACCAGCGAACGCATAACAGGTAATTACAGTGGTTCAGTACCTTTGCAGGCAATCGACCGCAATGGGGTTGTTTTACCAGTAGTTATCACTCCGTTTGATACAACAATGAAGGTCACTACAAAGCCTGTGACACCAAGTTCAAGCACATCAAATTCAAGTACAAGTAGTTCATCGGAGACATCTTCGTCAACGAAAACAACTAGTTCAAAAACGAATTAAAAATAGGAAAAGGATTTTATAAAAATGGGTAAATATTTTGGGACTGATGGAGTCCGTGGAGAAGCTAACGTAGAATTAACGCCAGAATTGGCCTTTAAACTAGGACGTTTTGGAGGCTATGTTCTTAGCCAACATGAAACGGAAGCACCGAAAGTCTTTGTAGGACGTGACACACGTATTTCAGGGGAAATGTTAGAATCAGCCTTGGTGGCAGGTCTCCTTTCAGTAGGGATTCACGTTTATAAACTCGGTGTTCTGGCAACACCAGCAGTAGCTTACTTGGTCAAAACAGAGGGAGCAAGTGCAGGTGTCATGATTTCTGCTAGTCATAATCCAGCCCTTGATAATGGAATCAAGTTCTTTGGTGGGGATGGCTTCAAACTAGATGACGAAAAAGAAGCAGAAATTGAAGCCTTGCTAGATGCTGCGGAAGATACTCTTCCTCGTCCAAGTGCTGAAGGCTTAGGAACCTTGGTAGATTATCCAGAAGGCTTGCGTAAGTATGAAGGATACCTTGTTTCAACTGGAACTCCTCTTGAAGGAATGAAGGTTGCCTTGGACACAGCCAATGGTGCAGCATCTACAAGTGCCCGTCAAATCTTTGCAGACCTTGGAGCTCAATTGACTATTATAGGGGAAATGCCAGACGGTCTTAACATCAACCTTAATGTTGGTTCAACACACCCAGAAGCCCTTCAAGAAGTGGTCAAAGAAAGCGGGTCAGCTATCGGTTTGGCCTTTGATGGAGACAGTGACCGCTTGATTGCTGTTGATGAAAATGGGGATATCGTTGATGGTGACAAAATCATGTACATCATCGGTAAATACCTTTCTGAAAAAGGACAACTGGCTCAAAATACAATTGTGACAACTGTGATGTCTAACCTTGGTTTCCACAAGGCCTTGGACCGCGAAGGTATTAACAAGGCAGTTACTGCAGTTGGTGACCGCTACGTTGTTGAAGAAATGCGAAAATCAGGCTACAACCTTGGTGGTGAACAGTCTGGTCACGTCATCTTGATGGACTACAATACAACAGGTGATGGCCAATTATCAGCTGTCCAATTGACAAAAATCATGAAGGAAACTGGTAAGAGCTTGTCAGAGTTGGCAGCAGAAGTAACCATCTATCCACAAAAATTAGTCAATATCCGAGTGGAAAATGCCATGAAGGAAAAGGCTATGGAAGTGCCAGCTATCAAGGCTATCATCGAGCAGATGGAAGAAGAAATGGCAGGGAATGGCCGTATCCTTGTTCGTCCAAGTGGAACAGAGCCCCTCTTGCGTGTTATGGCAGAAGCGCCTACAACAGAAGAAGTGGACTACTATGTTGATACCATCGCAGACGTAGTGCGAGCTGAAATCGGGATTGACTAAATCCTAGAAAACTAGATGAAAATAAAAAATTATGGTACAATAGCTTATAATATTGTAGCCGAGGGAGAAAGACATGAATCTTAAACGTGAACAAGAATTTGTCAGTCAGTATCATTTTGATGCGCGTAATTTTGAATGGGAAAATGAAAATGGAGCTCCTGAAACTAAGGTGGATGTGAACTTCCAATTACTCCAACATGACCAAGAAAATCAAGTGACTTCCTTGATTGTCATCTTGAGCTTTATGATTGTATTTGATAAGTTTGTCATCAGTGGAACCATTTCACAAGTGAACCATATCGATGGTCGTATTGTTAACGAGCCAAGTGAATTGAACCAAGAAGAGGTGGAAACTTTGGCTCGTCCATGTTTGAACATGCTCAATCGTTTGACTTACGAAGTAACTGAAATTGCATTAGACTTACCAGGAATCAATTTGGAGTTCTAATATGAAACTAGCTGTTATCACAGATTCCTCTGCTTATCTCAGTGCAGAGACCTTGCAAAGAGAAGATTTGTTTGTCTTGGATATTCCTGTCAATATTGATGGTGTGGAATATGTCGAAGGCATCAATCTGACTGCTGAGGAATTTTACCAAAAAATGGCTCAGGCTTCTGAATTGCCTAAGACCAGTCAACCAAGTATTGCCAAGTTAGATGAGATTCTAACTTCGCTCAAAGAACAAGGATATACACATGCCTTGGGGCTTTTCCTATCTTCTGGAATTTCAGGTTTTTATCAAAATATCCAGTATATGGTGGATGACTATGAAGGTTTAACCATTGCTTTCCCCGACACCTTGATTACAAGTGCTCCTCTGGGTATCATGGTTGAAAGCGTCTTTAACTGGCGAGATCAGGGCGATGATTTTGCTATCATTCAGGATAAGCTAGCCATTCAAATCAGCCGTACGTCAGCCTTTATCATGGTAGATGATTTGGATCATTTGGTGAAAGGTGGGCGCCTTTCAAATGGGGCTGCCATTTTGGGCAATTTGCTTAGCATTAAGCCAATCCTTTATTTCAACGACCAAGGTGTGATTGAGGTTTACGAAAAAGTTCGTACTGAAAAGAAAGCAACCAAGCGCTTAATTGAGATTATCAAGGAAACCACAGTTTCAGGCCAATACCGTATCATTGTCATTCACGGGAATGCTCCCGAAAAGGCTGAGGAATTGCGCCAGCACTTGCTAGAATCTGGAGTGGGTTCGGATATTTCACTTGCTACATTTGGTAGTGTCATTGGAACACACCTAGGTGCAGGAAGTATTGCTCTGGGTTATATTCCAGTGATTTAGTTGGCACTTTTAGACTAGTTAAGTAGTTAGCAGTTGAACACGCCTGGAACCCTGTGTGAAAAAGATAGTTCTTCCAAGGAGTAGACACTTCTTGATCAGAACTCCTATTTTCACTTTGTGTTCCTACAGGCTTTGTATCTTAGACAGGAGTAGAGATGAGTATTCGAGTAATTATTGCCGGTTTTAAGGGAAAGATGGGCCAAGCTGCTTGTCAGATGGTCTTGGCTGATCAAGACTTGGACTTGGTAGCAGTTTTGGATCCTTTTGAGTCTGAGTCAGAATGGCAGGGTATTCCTGTTTTCAAGGATAAGGCTGATTTAGCAGGCTTTAAAGCGGATGTTTGGGTAGATTTTACAACTCCAGCTGTTGCCTATGAAAATACACGCTTTGCTCTTGAAAATGGCTTTGCTCCAGTAGTTGGAACGACTGGTTTCACAAGTGAAGAAATTGCAGAGCTAAAAGCATTTTCTCGTTCCCAAGATTTGGGTGGCTTGATCGCTCCTAACTTTGCCTTGGGTGCTGTCTTACTCATGCAATTTGCGACGCAAGCTGCCAAATATTTCCCAAATGTGGAGATTATCGAGCTCCATCATGACAAGAAAAAGGATGCTCCGAGTGGAACAGCTATTAAAACAGCTGAGTTGATGGCAGAAGTTCGAGAGTCTATTCAGCAAGGTGCGCCTGATGAGGAAGAACTGATTGCAGGTGCCCGTGGTGCTGACTTTGATGGCATGCGGATTCACTCAGTTCGTTTACCAGGCTTGGTAGCCCATCAGGAAGTTATCTTTGGCAATCAGGGAGAAGGATTGACCCTCCGTCATGACTCCTATGATCGCAGCTCCTTCATGACAGGGGTGAATTTGGGAATTAAAGAAGTTGTCAAGCGTCATGAGCTTGTCTATGGATTAGAACACTTATTATGAGATTAACGCAAATGCCTTCTGAATTTCAGAAGGCTTTACCAGTATTAGAAAAAATTAAAGAAGCAGGCTTTGAAGCCTATTTTGTTGGGGGATCTGTTCGAGATGCCCTCCTCAATCGTCCCATCCATGATGTGGATATCGCGACTTCTTCTTATCCAGAAGAGACCAAGCAGATTTTTCCGCGAACAGCCGATATCGGAATCGAGCATGGAACCGTCTTGGTTTTAGATGGGGATGAGGAGTATGAGGTAACCACCTTTCGGACAGAGGATGTCTATGTGGACTATCGAAGACCCAGTGCGGTTTCCTTTGTGCGTTCGCTAGAGGAAGACCTCAAGCGCCGTGATTTCACAGTTAATGCCTTTGCCTTGGACGAGACAGGGGAAATAATTGACTTGTTCCATGGTTTAGAAGATTTGGAAAAGCAAGTTTTACGAGCAGTTGGAGTGGCTAGTGAGCGTTTCAACGAAGATGCTCTACGAATTATGCGTGGTTTCCGTTTTCAGGCCAGTCTTGGCTTTGAACTTGAGCCAGAAACATTTAAAGCTATGAAAACTCTGACGCCACTGTTGGAGAAAATTTCTGTAGAGCGTACCTTCGTTGAGTTTGATAAACTCTTACTGGCTCCGTTTTGGAGAAGGGGCTTGGCTTCCATGATTGAGAGTCAAGCTTATGACTATCTCCCTGATATGGCAGCTAGCCAGGACAAGCTTAACAGACTGTTTGAGTTGGAGACTGATTTCACCTTTGAATCCTCTGAACAAGCCTGGGCGGCTCTACTGTGGGCTCTGGAGATTGAAAATGCGCAGCCATTTTTGAAAGCTTGGAAGACCTCACGTCAATTTGCTAAGCAAGTTCAGGATTTGCTGACTATTTTGGCCTTGCGTGAAAAGGGAGAATTGAGCAAGCGCGATTGTTACCGCTTTGACTTGGATTTGCTTTTACAGGCTGAAAATCTTCGTCAGGCTCAGGGAAAACCAGTCAACCCACAAGCTATCACAGAAACTTATCAGAGTTTGACCATTCATGACAAGAAAGAAATCCAAATCAACGGTGGTATTTTGATCAAGAAATATGGTTACCAGCCAGGTCCAGACTTGGGAGATATTTTAACTGAGATTGAGTTTGCCATTGTCGATGGAGAATTGGAAAATGATCGTCAAGCCATCCATGCTTATCTGAGGGAGAAAAAATGAGTGATTTTATCGTTGAAAAACTAACTAAATCCGTCGGTGATAAGACCGTTTTTAAGGATATTTCCTTTATCATCCATGACCTAGACAGAATTGGTTTAATTGGTGTCAATGGAACGGGTAAGACCACCCTTTTAGATGTTCTTTCTGGCGTTTCTGGCTTTGATGGGGATGTTAGTCCCTTTTCAGCTAAGAATGATTACCAGATTGGTTACT
>CAUQZY010000047.1:0-13538 GCA_963522395.1 uncultured Streptococcus sp. | reverse complement strand
ATGGATTACGACTTTGTTATCCAAACACCTCTCATGTGGCTAGACAAGGCTGAAACTTGGGAATTGGCTGACCAACTCGGTGCCTTTGACTATGTTCGCCAAAAGACCTTAACCTGCTACAACGGAATTATCGGGAGCGGCTGTGGAGATTGCCCAGCCTGCCACCTACGTCAACATGGCCTAGATGTTTATCTTTCACAAAAAGGAGAAGACTAATGTTTTTTGCACCCAAAGAAATCAAACAGGAAACTGGAGAGTCTCTGGTCTACAATCCTCACAGAACCTTGGTATCAAAAGAATTTACCTTCGATGCTGCCCACCACCTCTTTCACTACGAGGGAAAATGCAAGTCCCTGCACGGCCACACTTATCATCTGCAGATTGCTGTCAGTGGATTTTTAGATGAGCGTGGCATGACCTACGATTTTGGAGACATCAAAGCGATCTACAAGAACTACTTAGAGCCCCACTTGGATCATCGCTATCTCAATGAAACTCTGCCTTATATGAACACGACTGCTGAAAATATGGTTTACTGGATTTTCCAAACCATGAATCAAGAGTTGCCCGACGAACGCGGTCTCCGTTTGGAATACATTCGCCTCTATGAAACTCCGACTGCCTTTGCAGAGTTTAGACGGGAGTGGTTAGATGACTAGGGAACGTGTCCTCAAACTACCAGTTCTGGAAATTTTCGGCCCAACTTTTCAAGGTGAAGGTCGTGCTATTGGGCAGAAAACCATGTTTGTCCGCACTGCTGGTTGCGACTACCACTGCGACTGGTGCGATTCTGCCTTTACTTGGGATGGCTCTGAAAAGCCAACTCGTATGACTGCTGACGAGGTCATTGCTGCCTTGGATAAATTGGGGAACTACGACTATGTAACCCTATCTGGGGGAAATCCTGCTATCCTAGCAGCCAACATGGCTGAACTGGTCACCAAGCTCAAGGAACGTGGTGTCACTCTTGCTGTCGAGACCCAAGGCTCCCGCTGGCAAAATTGGTTAAAAGATATCGACCAGGTCACTCTCAGTCCCAAACCTCCTTCATCAAAGATGGAAGTCAACTTTGAGACCTTGGACTTTATCGTTTCCCAACTTGATCCAGACAAGGTCACCTTTAAAATCCCTGTCTTTGACGATGCAGATTTGGCCTTTGCCAGAGGCATACAAGAGCGATATCAACCAGATGTTCTCTTCTTATCAGCAGGAAATCCTGAGCCCAAGGCCACAGGCAATATTGTCCAAGACCAACTGGACCGTCTCAAAGAACTCTGGGAACGCGTCGCTGCTGACGATAGCTGGGGCAATGTCCGCGTCCTTCCTCAACTGCATACTCTCCTCTACGACAACCAACGTGGTGTTTAAATTAGAAAGAAAAAATCATGTCACAACAAGAAGAAATGAAAAACCTAAGCCTACTAGGCAATAAAGAAACCAACTACATTTTCGACTATCAACCAGAAGTTCTCGAATCCTTTGACAATCGTCATGTGGAAAATGACTATTTCATCAAATTTAACTGTCCTGAATTTACCTCACTTTGCCCAATCACTGCTCAGCCAGACTTTGCGACCATTTATATTTCCTACATTCCTGATAAGCTCTGTGTCGAGTCAAAATCCCTCAAACTCTACCTCTTTAGCTACCGAAATCATGGAGATTTTCACGAAAACTGTATCAACACCATCGGGAAAGACTTGGTCAACTTGCTAGAGCCTCGCTATTTGGAGGTTTGGGGAAAATTCACCCCTCGCGGTGGCATCTCAATCGACCCCTACTACAACTACGGTAAGCCAGGAACTAAGTATGAAGGCTTGGCAGAACAACGCCTCTTCCAACACGACCTTTATCCAGAGAAAATTGACAACCGCTAAACTCATAGTCAACGAAAATCAAAAAGCAAACTAGGAAGCTAGCCGCAGGTTGCCCAAAGCACTGCTTTGAGGTTGTAGATAGAACTGACGAAATCAGCTCAAAACACTGTTTTGAAGTTGCAGATGGAAGCTGACGTGGTTTGAAGAAATTTTCGAATAGTATCATACAAAAAAGCCCTGTTCCTCAAGATGAGGAGCAAGGCTTTTTGAGTTTCAATTATTCTTCTGTTCCAAGGAAGTTTTTCGCAACAAATGCTGCAAGAACACCACCAACGATTGGGGCAAGGATGAAAATCCATACTTGTTGAAGAGCTGCGCCACCTACCAAGACAGCTGGTGCCAAGCTACGAGCTGGGTTTACTGAAAGTCCAGTGATGTTCAGGCCAGCTAGAATCAAAGCTGTCAATGACAAACCGATGACCAAACCAGCAATCGCGCCATTGCCCTTGCTTGCTGATGTCACAGTCATGATAACCAAGACAAACAAGAAAGTTGCGATGACTTCAAACAAGAAACCACCAAAGACAGTGACTCCGTTTGCCAAGGCATTTTCACCAAGACTTGCAGTTGACATCCCTGAATTTGCCAAGAGGAAGAAGACAGCGCCAGAAGCGATAAAAGCTCCAACAACTTGTCCAAGGATGTAGTTTACAAGCTCAGAAGATGACAAACGTTTGTTTACAAACATAGCGATCGAAACAGCTGGGTTCAAGTGAGCACCTGAAACAGTTCCGATTGAGAAAGCTGCAACTACGATTGCCAAACCAAAGGCAAAAGCAATTCCAAGATGTCCAAGACCATTTCCAAAAACAACAGCTCCTGTTCCGATGAACACAAGCATAAAAGTACCGATTAATTCAGCAACAAATTTTTTCATTTTCTTTCTCCTTTTTTCAAAAACTAGATACTAGTCTATCAAAAGTAAGAAAGGCTTTCAAGAAAATTGTTTGGAAAATATAAGGAAAGGGATAAAACAACTATTTTTTACGTAATTTCAGTATGATTATATAAAAGCCATCCGCAAATGACTATCTTATTCTTTTTTAGATGGGCGTTTTCCTGCAGCAATTGCATCAGCCTCTGTCATCTCGACAACGTTGGCTTTATTAGTTTTTGAAGTCATTCTATCCTTACTATACCAGTAAACTTTCGCATTCCCATGGTCTGCAACATAGACTATTCTATCTTGCTGTTGGGCTTTAGTCTCAGCTTCATGAGCAATTCTTTTCTCTTCTTCTTTTTGAGAAATTAATGATTCAACCGCACCTATCCTATCGAGCAATTCTGCCTTTTTATCGTTATTTTCAATCTGATTAACTGTTTCTTTGGCAGACTTCACTTGACTCGCATCTTGACTTTCTTCCAATTGTTTGACTAAGTCTTCACCTTTTTCTTGCAACTCATTTGCAGCCTTTTCTTTGGCAATTCTCTCTTCTTCTGCTTTTTCTTTAGCTTTTTTCTCGTCTTCGATTCGTTTCGCCTCCTCTATGCTAGATGAAGTATCCGTCGTTGAAGATGTCGAAGCAGTAGATGTCACAGTCTGCTTAGTTTCTGACTGAGAAGATGAAGTTTTCTTTGTGACTGTTGGGGTTTGGAGAGCAACTGCAACAAAACTAACAATGAAAAGCCCTATCATTAAATTTCTTTTTCGAATATCTGGTGCTTTCTTTACAAAATACCAAATACCGACTCCACTCAAAACAAGATAGAGAGTAGGTAGAGCAATCAATAAAATGATTCCCAACAAAACTAGACCAATTTTGATAAAATGAATTCTTTTGGGATCTTGCTCTAGCCATTCTTTGATTCTATTCATATTCTTCTCCTAAAACTCTGTCCAATCTTTACTCTCCCAACTGGGCACTGTAGGCGATAATCTGGTCAACTGTGTCTGACAAGAATTGAATGGTATCACGGAGTGGTTTATCTGTTGAAATATCCGCTCCGATAATCATGGCTGACTCAAGTGGTGTCTTGCTACCACCTGATTTGAGGAGTTTGAGCCAGTCTTCAGCTCCGGTTTCAGAATGTTTCAGATGAAGGTAACCTGCAGTCGAGATAACAAGACCAGCAGAGTAAGTGTAGCTATACAAGCCCATGTAGTAGTGAGCTTGGCGCATCCAAGTCAAAGCTGCATCGTCGTCAATCTCAATGGCATCTCCCCAGAAATCCGTCAAAACTTCCTTCATAATACTGTTGAGTTTGCTTGCCCCAAAGGTTTCTCCTTCTTCAATCAGTGTATACACCTTACGCTGGAATGCAGCTTCCAAGAGGTGGGTGATAAAGTTATGGAAATAGGTATCTGTCAAGCGGTGGGCAAGAGCGAATCGTTTCTGACGTGGATCATCAGACTGCTGTTCCAAGTAATCACTTAAAAGCAATTCATTGAAGGTTGATGGCGCTTCGACATAGTAGGTCGACATGTGGGCATTGAAGTAACTTTGGTGATTGTCCGAGAAAATGAATTGACCAGAATGCCCGATTTCATGAATCAAGGTATAAACATCGCTCAAACGACCAGTCCAGCTCATGAGGACATAAGGGTGCACGCGATATGGATCCGCCGCATAACCACCAGAATCCTTGCCACTATTGGCAGCAAAGTCCACCCAGCGCTCTTCTTGATAGCGAGCAACTTCCTGACAATATTCTTGCCCCAAAGGTTCTACTGACTTCATGACCAAATCATAGGCGTCGTCAATGGTCACTTCAGGATTGAGGACACTATCCAAATCCAATTTCCAGTCTGCAAAGGTCATCTTTTCAAGACCATTTACCTTGGCAACATGCTTGAGGTATCTCTGAGCAACGGGCGCAAAATCCTTCATGATGAGGTCAATCTGACGATCAAACATAGCACGGTTCACTTCTTGCTCAGCCAGGAGATAATCAAAGACTGAGTCGTAACCCTTCATATCTGCTAGTAGTTTTTCAGACTTGACTTGGGCTAGATAGGCTGCAGCGGCCGTATTTTGGTGCTTACGAAGTCCCTCTGAGAAGGAACGGAAGGATTTCTCACGAACCTCAGCATCCTCGTGGTTTTGGTAGAAATTCTCATAAGTCACAAAACTGTTTTTGTAGGTCTTGCCATGAGCTTCAAAGTCCGCCATTTCGAAATCCCCAGCTCGCATCTTTGTGTAAATGTCCTGTGGACTGTAGAAAACTTCGCCAAGATTGGTCAAGGCCTTCTCCACATCTGCCCCAAGATAGTGGGCTTTTTTGATTTTTGCCTGACGAATGGCTGCCGTTAAGTGAGGCAATTCTCCCAAACGGTTCAAGACTTCCTCGTCAGCTTCCACCAAGGCATCGTCAAAGAAGGTCAGAGCTACGCTGGCGTCTGTTTCAAATTCCATCCCAGCTTGGGCAATATTGGCAAATTCGTCATTGCTATAGTCTGTCGTCTGAGGCATAAAACCATAGTTACCAATATGGCTCATCTGAATGTAGATTTGTTCCAATTCCGCAAAGGCCTTTTCAAAATCCTCAAAAGTATGAAGATTACCCTTGTAATCACGGCTAAACTGGTTGATGTCTTCGCGAGCTTTCTCGATTGCACGCAAGAAATCCTCACGGTCTTGGTATAGGGCTGTTAAATCCCAAAGTTCCTTCTCTGGAAATTCTGAACGGTGTTTTTGTTCCATTTTCTTCCTCTTATTTCTCTAATTCTAATAAAACACTAAGGGCTGATAAAGCGTAAAGTGGTGCTGTTTCTGCTCGCAAAATACGAGGACCAAGTCCTGCAAGAACAGCTCCTTTTGCTTCAAAACTTTCGATTTCCGCAGGTGACAGGCCACCTTCTGGACCAAAGATAAAGAGCAATTTGGCTCCTTTTTCAAGACCAGTGACTGCTTGTAAAAGTGCAGCGGCTTCTCCTTCTTTGGCCGACTCTTCATAAGCTACTACGACTCGGTCAAACTGGTCAAGTTGGGCTAGAAAGTCTGATTTTTTCTCGAAAAGTGTGACACTTGGTACTAGATTACGCTTGCTTTGTTCTGCTGCTCCAAGGGCGATTTTTTCTAGTTTTTCAACCTTTTTACCCAATTTCTTGCCATCCCATTTGGCGACCGACCAGTCGGCAGGAAAGGCCCAGATTTGGCTAGCACCCAGTTCGGTTACTTTTTGAGCGATGAACTCGAGCTTGTCTCCCTTAGGGAAGCCTGATGCGATGGTCACTTGCACAGGCAGTTCCACATTGTCAGCTAATTCTTGGACCAACTCAAACTGACGATTTTCCACATCCAGCACGCGCGCCAAGCGCTTAATGGCATCATCAAAGACCAAGGTCACTTCATCATCTTCTTTCAAGCGCATAACCTGAAACATATGCTTGATGGTTTCCTTGTCCTCGATGGTAACAAGAGAGATAGCACGGCCTTTGACAAAATACTGTTGCATGCTAGCCTCCAATCACACCGGAAATATCCTTGGTTTTCTTAAAGACACAGGCATTCCATTCCCCTTGAATCATGTGGGTTTCAAGGAAAAATCCAGCTGACTCAGCCGACTCGCGCACCATATCCCACTTGTCCTTGATAATGCCACTCATGATCAGGTAGCCTTCGTCCTTAACCAAACGATAGGCATCATCCGTCAGATGAATGAGGATATCCGCCAAGATATTAGCCACAATCACATCTGCCTCAATCTCAACACCCTTAAGCAAATCTCCAGCAGCTACATGGATATTTTCCATACCAGGGTTTAGCTCAATATTTTCCTGAGCCACACGAACCGCCACATCATCTAGGTCATAGGCGAAAATTTCCTTGGCACCAAGCAGCGAGCTGGCAATAGAGAGAACCCCTGATCCAGTCCCCACATCCAGCACCGTTTCCCCACCACGAAGAACCTGCTCCAAAGCAAAAAGGCTCATCTTAGTGGTTGGATGCGTTCCAGTTCCAAAGGCCATACCAGGATCTAGCTTGATAATCTTTTCTCCCGTAGTCGCCTCATAGTCCGTCCAAGACGGCACAATAGTCAAATCATGAGTAATGCGGGCGGGCTCGTAATATTTCTTCCAGTTGTCTGCCCAGTCTTCCTCAGCCAAGGCAGTCGTCCCCATCTTGACCTCACCCAAATCCATAAAATCTGTTAATTCTGCTAAGCGGGCCTGCAAATCTGCCTCAACCGTTGCTACATCAACCGTATCAGGATAGTAGGCTGTCACTACGATTTCTTCTTGCTGTTCAACCTCTGGGAAAATCTCGCCGAAGCGGTCAACATTTCCCACATAGTCCATACTATCTTCGATCGCAACGCCTTGCGCTCCCAGCTCAATCAAGAGGTTGGAAACCAACTCCTCTCCCTCACGCTTGACTGTAACTTTTAACTCTTGCCATGTTTCCATTATGTATTTTCCTTATCAATCTATTAATTCTTCTAATTCTTTTAAAGTTCTTCCATCCTGATCTTTCCAATCAGTTCGACCGTTCGTTTGCATACCCAGCAAAAAAGCTGCTGCATAAGAAGGGCTAGAAAAGAGTTGTTTTTCTTTTAACAATCCATCTTGAATGACCCGAGAAGCTATTAAATTCTGACGCATTTCTTTTAAACTTGCTGGAAGGTATGGAGAATCCTTTATTTCTACTTGACTTCCGTCTAAAACAACAAAACCTTCAGTTGTCCGTTCACAAGTTGCTTCTATTACTTTGTTAGATTTCTTAGTTTTACGCTTTAAATAAAGATAGGTTGAATGATTATCAGTCAAATCTTGACTAACTTTCTTTATCATTGGAACAAAAACACGATAACCTAAAGTTCCAATAATCATTAGCGTATTTTCAACAATTTCATCCAGTTCAGATTCCTTTTCCTCAGTTACATTACCAGGATTTGGATCATTACTATTTTTCACAATGTAGCGACCAACTTCTTTAGCAAGTTGAGTAAATTTATTTTCCAAATAGCTAATTTCTGTTGGACCAAAAGAATTATTTTGAGTTGTTAGAATGATGACGTCATTAAAATAATCTGCGTGAGTATCGCGGGTATGCTCTTGAATTCGCAACAATACCCCTTCACCATTTTTCCGAGTTGTCGCCTGACCAATATAGGTCACATCTTTCTGTTTATCTTCATCTCGACCAAATAAGAAATAAATACCACTTTGTTTCATTTCATCACGAGACTTCAAATCTCCCAACTGAATACGAGGTATTTTGTAAATCACCCCCGTCCAATTTGACAAAGTACATTTGATTTTTCCAGTCACTTCACCATCCATGAGAAACATATTGATATTTTTGCTACGCTTTTCCATTTATCGAACTTCCCTCCAAATAATCCCTCAATCTCCCCTGTAACTGAGGTACTGCCTGTTTAGAATTGAGAAATTCCTCAACGGGCATCAGCTTATAAGCCTGACCTTCATCTCCAAAGGTAATATTGTCAAATTGTTCTTGTCTTAGCTGACCAACCATAAAGACCGATTGCTTATCTTTAAAGATTACGCTAGGATAAATCTTGCTCCAAAGCAGACAGTCTTCATCTAAATGAATTCCCAGTTCCTCATAAACTTCACGCGCCGCGCACTCAAACGGACTTTCATCCCCCTCTCGTCCCCCACCTGGCAGTTCCCACATATTGGGCCAGGGAATGCTTGCCTTATCATCGCGTAAGATAGTCAAGAGCTTATCCCCACAAAACAAAGCAATCTTACAGCCTGTGAAATCAGAAATTTCTAGTTTCATCTTCAGTTCCTTCTAACATTTCCTTTTCCAGCTCTGCTAACCAATTTTGATAATAGATTTTCTCATCCCGTAACATTCGGCTGCTATTCATTTTACGTCTAGCAATCTTCATAGCCTTGTGAGTTTGAACTACATCTTTCCTTACCTTAAATTGATACCAAGCTTGAATGACCTGCATATCTGCTGTTTTTATAGATAAAAAGGATTTGACCCCTCGAATACTTGCATATTCTTCCGCTTTCTTATTATCTCCTTCCATCAGAGCAACTTGAAGAAGGTATAATTGAGAGCTAGTTTTAGACATTGGATTATCTGTTTTCTCTAGCACAGACTGCAACTGCTGCTTTGCAAGCTCTATATTATCATCCAATATGAATACCAATCCCTGAAGAGTCTGAACACTTTCTGCAAAACTCCCTCTCACATCCTCATCAACAGACATGATAAAGTCTTTCAAGTCATATTCTTGAGGAGCTAGCAAGGTCTGGGCAGAATGCCTCAACATCAGGTAGGCGTATTTCGTATTTTCAGGGTGTTGTAGTAATTCCCAAATTTTTGCTCCATCGGTAATCCCAACTGGCAGAGCATTGAATAGAAGAAGAGATAAATTTAGACAAATCCAAGTGCCTGCAAAATACCAGTTTGTTGTCAAAAAACCAAAAAGTGTTGCCAATAATATCAAACAAAGGTGAACTATCAAGCCTCCTGAAAGCATCAAGATGATTCTTTGATCGCTTTCATTCTCTTTTAAACCAATATACTGAGCACCAACATTTTTTATAACTGCTGTTCGACTAAGATGAAGCCTTCCTGACTTTTTGGTTAAAAGAAAGTTCCCTAATCCAAAAGCCACCAGCCGATAGCCTGTCAAGTAGCCACAAAAAGCATGTCCCAGCTCATGAAGAATAAAGATTACATACATGCTTAGAAGAGCGAAGGCATAACCAAAAGTAAAGACTAAAACTGCGGAATACCCCAACTCTGCAAATGCGATTGTTCCACAAGCAAAAGCTAGCATCATCACAAGAACAGACACTGTCTGAATCAAATACGTCACAATTTTTTTCATAAACTCTCCCAATAATTCCTAGTATCTTGGATAAGGATAAAACTCTCCCTCTTCCAAGCCAACTTTTCCTTCTTCAAAGACTTCTTGGTTCCATTCCATGACAAATTCTTCTGCTTCTGGGTCTTCCAAAAAGTCCATGAGGGCATCTAGTCCAACCTCTGCAGTATCTTTAAGGAATAGCGCAAAATAAGCTAAAAATTCACGAGAAAAACCTTTTTTAGGCAGGTAAGGAATAAGCGTCAAATAGTCTTCCTCATTGACGGTTGACTTGGCAGGATTGTAAAAAAGCACTGCTTCTTCAAAGAGGATGTCATCTGATGAAACCTCTCCGTCTTCATCCACCATCTCCACTCCTGCAGCATTTTGCGCTTCCAATAGAAAACTCACTTCAACCGCGTGGTTGCGCTTGTCCCAACTAATCTCAAAGTCAAAGGGAAAGTTCTTCTCCAACTCTTCCTCTAAAACATCTAAAAATCCATATGTTGCCATTTTGTCCTCTTTCTATGCGACTCTTTAATCGCCCCGATTGCTCGGAAATATGCTAAAATAGATACTACCATCTTACCACATATACATCAGAAAATCCACGTTAGAAAGGACTGCTATGCCAGACAATCTCGCGCTTCGCATGCGCCCTAAAACCATCGACCAGGTCATTGGTCAGGAACATCTGGTCGGACAAGGCAAAATCATCCGCCGCATGGTGGAAGCCAACCGCCTGTCTTCCATGATTCTTTATGGACCTCCTGGAATAGGCAAGACCAGTATTGCCTCTGCCATCGCTGGGACGACCAAGTATGCCTTTCGAACTTTCAATGCGACAGTTGATAGTAAAAAGCGACTGCAAGAAATTGCGGAAGAGGCGAAATTCTCTGGTGGTCTCGTCCTATTACTAGACGAGATTCATCGTCTAGACAAGACCAAGCAAGACTTTCTTTTGCCTCTCTTGGAAAGTGGACTAGTCATCATGATTGGGGCTACAACTGAAAATCCTTTCTTTTCTGTCACTCCTGCCATTCGTAGCCGTGTTCAAATTTTTGAGTTGGAACCTCTGTCTAACCAAGACGTCAAAGAGGCTCTTCAGATAGCTCTAAATAACCCTGAACGTGGTTTTGATTTTCCAGTAGAACTAGATGAGGATGCGCTGGATTTCATTGCGACCTCTACAAACGGAGACCTTCGTTCTGCCTTTAACTCACTGGATTTGGCAGTTCTCTCTACCCCTGAGAATGACGAGGGCATCCGCCACATCACCCTCTACATCATGGAAAATAGCCTGCAGCGGAGCTACATTACCATGGATAAGGATGGGGATGGTCACTACGACGTCCTCTCAGCCCTGCAAAAGTCCATCCGTGGCTCGGATGTCGATGCCAGTCTCCACTATGCTGCTCGCTTGATTGAGGCTGGTGACCTACCTAGTCTCGCTCGGCGCTTGACCGTTATCGCCTATGAAGATATCGGTTTGGCCAATCCTGAAGCCCAGATTCATACCGTAACTGCTCTGGAAGCTGCCCAAAAGATCGGCTTCCCAGAAGCCCGCATTCTCATTGCTAATGTCGTGATTGATTTGGCCCTTTCTCCAAAATCCAACTCAGCCTATGTAGCTATGGATAAGGCACTTGCTGACCTCAAAACATCAGGGCACTTGCCTATTCCGCGACACCTGCGTGATGGGCACTACAGTGGAAGCAAGGAACTTGGGAATGCCCAAGACTATCTCTATCCACACAACTATCCTGGAAATTGGGTCAAGCAAGACTATCTGCCAGAAAAAATTCGTAATCATCACTATTTCCAAGCAGAAGATACTGGTAAATATGAACGGGCTTTGGCTCAAAGAAAGGAAGCCATCGACCGTTTGCGAAAAATCTGAAATCCTTTTCAAAAAATTGCACTTTCCTCTTGATTTTTTTTGAAAAAGTGGTATCATATAAACATAGAAACGCTGTGGTGTACGACTTCACACTTAAGTGTTGACCGACTATTTTTTGTATTATTAGGGAAACAAAAGTCTTCTAACAGCATGTAGGCCGTCTCACACGGAAACAGCTTCAGTTAGAGCGAGTTGCCCACCTGCTTAATTGCGCGGGTTCAATACAAACCGTGAAGTTTCGGCACCAATACAGCTTTTTTATTTGCCTCCTTAGCTCAGCTGGCAGAGCAGCGGACTCTTAATCCGTGGGTCACAGGTTCGATCCCTGTAGGGGGCATCTACATACAACAGGAAAAGCCTTATAATAAGGCTTTTTTTGCATATCTGTTCTACTTTTGGTCAACCAATGGATATTAAAGATATAATTTTGTAAACACCCTTTCCAAACAAATCTGATCTGATGACACTCTTCAAAAAAATTTAAAACAAAAGTCTTGCTTTTCTTTTTATTTTTGATATACTTGTTCTTGTATCTGATACAGGTTTATCAAAAAGGAGTTCAGATGGATACAAAATTCTCAGTTGCTTTGCATATCTTAACAATGATTAGTGAAAGCAAGGAAACATTAAGTTCTCAAGCACTAGCTATTAGTGTTGGGACTAACGCTAGTTACATTCGAAAAGTGATTGCCTTATTGAAAAATGCAGATTTGATTCATTCTCAGCAAGGAAAAACAGGCTATCAACTCAGTAAATCTCCAAAGAAAATGACTTTACTAGAGATCTACTATGCTACTCAAGAAATCAATCACATTAGTTTATTCCCTGTTCATCAAAATAGCAATCCAGATTGTCCCGTTGGAAAACATATCCAAGGAGCAGTTTCACCGCTTTTCGCTAGTGCCGAATCTCAATTAGAGAAGGAATTAGCTAATCAAACTTTAGAAGATGTCATTGACAATCTATATAAGCAAGCTAAACAAGTTCGAAACTGATTTGCTAGCAAGTCAGTTTTTACTAAAAACAACATATACTTGTATTAGATACAAGTATGATTAGTCGTATTAAAAAAGAAAAGAGAAAACACATGAAAGTTGCACAACATACTACTTATAACAAAAATAATATCACACTGAACATCACTGAAGTCGCTAAACCAAGTATCACAGACAAACAAGTCTTGGTGAAAGTATCCGCAGCCGGGGTTAATCCCCTCGATAACATGATCTCTCGTGATGAGGTCAAGATGATTGTTCCTTACAAACTTCCTCAAACTGCAGGTAATGAGGTCGTTGGAATCGTTGAAAGCATTGGCAAGAAAGTTAACAACTTTCAGGTAGGAGATCGTGTCTTTGGCCGTCTGCCACTTGATCATATCGGCGCCTTTGCAGAATACGTAGCTGTCGATAGCCAAGCCTTAGCCAAAGTTCCAGACTATCTGTCAGACGAGGAAGCCGCTGCTGTTCCTCTTACTGCCTTGACCATTATGCAGGCTCTAGACCTCATGGGCGCTCAAGCTGGGAAAACGATCTTTATTTCTGGTGGTACTGGAGGTGTCGGTGGCATGGCCATTCCGATTGCCAAAGCAAAAGGTTTGAAGGTCATTACTAACGGTTCTGGAAATAGCACTGAGCGTATCTTGAAACTAGGAGCAGATAGATTTATCGATTACAAAACAGAGGATTATACAAAAACTGTTAGCCAGGTGGATTATGTCCTCGATACTCTCGGTGGAGCTGAAACTGAGAAACAAATGTCTATCATGAAAAAAGGTGGACAGCTTGTTTCCCTTCGTGCCATGCCAAACGGTGACTTTGCCAAACGCATGAATCTACCAAAATGGAAACAGATTATTCTTGGTTTAGCAGGTCACAAATTTGATAAAATGGCAGAAAAATATGGCGTCCACTACCATTTTATCTTTGTAGAAAGCAATGGCACTCAATTACAAGAGGTAGCTGACCTCTTTAGTAAATTAGAAATCAAACCATCTATCGATACAGTTTATCCATTTGAAGAGGTAAATA
>CAUQZY010000046.1:0-13879 GCA_963522395.1 uncultured Streptococcus sp. | reverse complement strand
ACTGACTTGCGCTTGTGCTTGCTGATTGGCTCGCACTTGTCGATGCTGACTGACTTGCGCTTGTGCTTGCTGATTGGCTCGCACTTGTCGATGCTGACTGACTTGCGCTTGTGCTTGCTGATTGGCTCGCACTTGTCGATGCTGACTGACTTGCGCTTGTGCTTGCTGATTGGCTCGCACTTGTCGATGCGGACTGACTAGCTGACGTGCTTGCTGACTGGCTAGCTGATGTACTTGCTGATTGGCTCGCACTTGTTAACGCTGACTGGCTAGCTGATGTACTTGCTGATTGGCTTGCACTTGTTGATGCGGACTGACTTGCACTTGTCGACGCTGAGGCAGAGGCAGATTGAGACGCTTCCGAATCCGACACTGGTGGTTTCACTGTATTGTGTGTACCATCTTTATAAGTGATTGTCACAGTCCCATCGTCTGATATTCTATATCCTTCATCTCCATCTTTAATACGGTTTGCATCTTTTGGATTGGCTGCTTTTACCGCCTCAAGAATCTTTTGTTTATCTTCTGGAGATAGTTTTTTTGCATTGCTTACTTGAACTGTTGCTGGTACTTGAGCCGGGAATTTCTCATTCAGTTTCCCTTGGGCTACTACTGTCAGCGTACGAGCTTCATTATTAGATAAATCGACTGCTTTAGTACCACGATTCCATCTGTTACCATCTGCATATTGCTTGTTTGCATCATAAGTTGCTGTATACTCTCTAGTAGCAGGATTCGTTTCTGAGGCTTCCGTTGGAGTATTCTTAAATCCTGGGGCAGAATCGTTTGATGAATAGCCATCTTGGAAAATTCTATCTTTATCAGAAATACCGTCATAAAGTTTCAGATCTTTAATCTTACCACTATTATCTTTAGCACTTAAGACGATTTTAATTTCATCACCTGCAAAGACCTCGTAGCCTCTTGCACCTGGACGAACATTATCTTTAATTGTTTGCTTTTCCCACTGACCTGTCTTATCATTCTTGATATAAAGATCAAAGGTTGGTTCTGGCGCTACAGTTTCCTTACTGATTTCAACACTTCTTGCATCTGATTCCAAAGTTTCATTTGCATTCGTTACAGGATTAGTAAATGCCTTACTTTGTTTAACTGTTACGTTTCCTGTTGGAAGAAGACCATTACTGTCTGCTAATTCATTTGCAGCAAACGTCACTCTTCCAGTGTTATCTGCTATTTTAGACGGAAGTTGTCTACCATTGATTGTTAAAGTAACTGTTGCACCTGGTAAAGCGTCTGTAACAGTGATTCCTTTATTTGGTAAACCACCTGTATTCGTTACCTGATCTGCTGAAATTTGTGGTGGGTTCGGTCTAACTTTGATAGTCACAGGAACATTTGTACCATTCCTTGATTGAGTTGTTGAACCTTGTGGTAAAGTGACTCTAGCTTCTTTCTTATAGATACCTGGAGCTGAGGCATCTGGTGTAGATACCCAATTATAAGTTGTTCCAGTAGGAATCACCACACTAGAATCAGAATTTTTAAGTGCATTGCCCGGATTTGCAATAATATCATTTAGCGGAGTTGTATCCCCAACTTTTGTAGTATATTCTTGTTTAGCTACTGGATCAACTACTGTATAATCAAATGTCACTGAACTTGTGAGGGCAGGATTTGAAGCTGTTACATCACCAAGACGTCCTTTAGGATAAGTTGCTTTAGCGGTATAGGTTGTACGGTGTGTTGTTGCTGAATCAGCAGTTGTATGCCAGACAGTACTAAAGGCTGGAGAACCATCTTGTTTGCTTAAAGGTGCGGACTGGTTATTATTCAATCGATATTCATAAGCAAATGTTGTTCCTGAAGGAAGAGAATCATTGTTGAGATAAAGATTTGAAAATCCTCCTATATTGTTAGCATAACTACCGCCAACAGTTCTATCACCTGAAGCTGCTTTAAAGGCATAAAACTTACCAGTTTCACCATTATTGGTTTTGGTCTCAATCTTTGGATAAACGGTATAGTTATAAGCAATATCTTTACTTACACCTTTAGAATCGGTAACCGTCAAGGTCGCTGTTTTATCACCAGGAGTTGATAAATCTAGAGTTCTGTTTTTCCACACTACATTTGTATTTGAAGGTAACTCTGTACCATCAGCTGAGCGGACAAAATCACGAGCCGTTAATGTAGCAGAATTCTCTCCTGCAATAGCGTAAAAACGATCTGACTTAGTTTGATAATTTTGTTCTAGTTTAGGAGTAACTGTTCTGGCCGTTCCATCTTTATAGGTAATCAATACACTTCCATCATTCTGTTGAGTGTATGTACTGATACGATGTTTATCCTTTGGATAGGCATTTTCAACAGCTGCTTTGATTGCACTCTTATCTGCAGGGGTTAAATTACTAATATCTCGAACTGTTATCGGGGGAATCTTCACTTCTCCCAATCTATCTTTCAACTCACCCTGTTTCAGAACAAAGGTAGTTCCGTCTGATCGGAGATTTGAAAAATCATCTGCAGTTATAGAACGTGTAATTCTATTACCAGAAGCATATCTCAAATCTGCATTAATAGTTCCTGTAACAGTTGTCGTAGCTGGTTGCTTATCAGTAGCTGTAGTCTTAGTTGATACTTTATTGATAACAGTTGTTCCCCATGTATCATTATGGAAAAGATTGTTAATTTCAGGAGTCCCTGGTCCTCCATTACGAACTTCTGTATTTTTGACAACACCACTATTATCTTTGAACTTAGCTGTAAATGCTAATGAATCTCCAGAATAGAAAGTATAGACAGGGGTACCATTTTCCGATGTTTTAGGAGCATCTGACCATGTGTTATCGTCATTCTTTACTTTGACTACCGTATCAATAACTTGTGGCTTTTCTGTTTCAGGTGTAATAGCAACTGTCCTTACATCCGATTCCAAAGTTTCATTCGCATTTGTGACAGGATTAGTAAACGCCTTACTTTGTTTAACTGTTACGTTTCCTGTTGGAAGAAGACCATTACTATCTGCGACCTCTGCAGAAGAGAAGGTTACATTTCCTGCATTATCAGCTTGTTTAGTAAGAGTTTTACCACCAATTGTCAAGGTAACCTGCGCATTTGGTTGAGCATTTGTGACAGTAATTCCTTTATTTGAAAGACCACCTGTATTCGTTACCTGATCTGCTGAAATTTGTGGTGGGTTCGGTCTAACTTTGATAGTCACAGGAACATTTGTACCATTCCTTGATTGAGTTGTTGAACCTTGTGGTAAAGTGACTCTAGCTTCTTTCTTATAGATACCTGGAGCTGAGGCATCTGGTGTAGATACCCAATTATAAGTTGTTCCAGTAGGAATCACCACACTAGAATCAGAATTTTTAAGTGCATTGCCCGGATTTGCAATAATATCATTTAGCGGAGTTGTATCCCCAACTTTTGTAGTATATTCTTGTTTAGCTACTGGATCAACTACTGTATAATCAAATGTCACTGAACTTGTGAGGGCAGGATTTGAAGCTGTTACATCACCAAGACGTCCTTTAGGATAAGTTGCTTTAGCGGTATAGGTTGTACGGTGTGTTGTTGCTGAATCAGCAGTTGTATGCCAGACAGTACTAAAGGCTGGAGAACCATCTTGTTTGCTTAAAGGTGCGGACTGGTTATTATTCAATCGATATTCATAAGCAAATGTTGTTCCTGAAGGAAGAGAATCATTGTTGAGATAAAGATTTGAAAATCCTCCTATATTGTTAGCATAACTACCGCCAACAGTTCTATCACCTGAAGCTGCTTTAAAGGCATAAAACTTACCAGTTTCACCATTATTGGTTTTGGTCTCAATCTTTGGATAAACAGTATAATTATAAGTTAAATCTGTTGTAGTTTTATCTGGGTGTGTTACCGTTAAGGTCGCAGCTCGACTACCTACTTCCATTGTAGGAGCTTGTTTCCATGCAAATGTTGTCCCACTAGGGAGGTCAGATGCTCCGCCAACTGGGCGCACAAGACTTCTTGGATTTATATTAGACAGCGACTCATTACTTACTGCATAGAATGTGTCAGTCGCTTTCTCTACACCATACTTAACATTGTTTGTGACTGTATCCGTGGTTCTATCACGATAAGTAATGGTAACATCTCCATTATTAGCTACACTTAGGGAACCTTCTTCAGTTCCTTTTTTATAGTCAGTTGAGCCTACACCTGAGCCTGTACCTGAAAGAAGACCTGCGTTGGCTGTTTTAAAGTTAGCCAAGACTTGATCTTTTTCCGTTTGACTTAGATTTGCTTTGTCATTAACTACGACACTAGTACCTTTCGCAGGGTTTTGTCGCTCGTTAAAACCTTTGATAGTAAACTCGGTAGTCTTTTCATCAGTCTGACCATCAATATCTATAACTTTATATGTAAGAGGATAGGTTCCTGGTTTTTTCGGCTCCCAAGCAGTACCTTTACGTCCAACTGTTCCTTCTATATCAATATCAAGGGAGGTTTGATATCCTGTTCGCCTTCCTTGATAATCATAGGTCCACAAATCCCCTGGCCCTCTTGTCTTAGTAGCGGGATACTTCGGCGCACTTAAACCTGTAATTTCCTCATTAGATCTAGAAGCCTCGATTCTGTCCATCCCTTTATCATCACGTAATTTTATCGTAAAATCAGTGACTGCATCATCATTATAAAAGGTAAGATTCTTTGGCATCTCAATTGTAGGCCGGTTAGATGCCGCACGGCTCTGACCTGCTGAACGGTCCTGGCCTGTCCCACCAGTCGGAACACTTGCTTTCATCACTTGCGTTGCATTCCCTTGAGTATGCTGCCCGATAGGTGCTGAGCTAACCTGAACCTGCATATCAGCAGTACCAGTCGATACATTCTTGTCATATTTAATTGTGACAACAATCTTACCGTTTAAGTTCCTATTTTGTCCATGTCTGTAATTAAAAACTATTTCAGAGCCCTGAGTATAGGTTTTTTCCATAGGTTGACCGTTAAACGTTGCACCTTGGACATGACCACCTCGACCAACATTTACTTTAACACCTATATTGCTCAAAGCACTATAAGCCTCAACATCCATTGTAAAGGTTGCAGTGTCAGTATCCTTATTAAAAGCACCTACGGGCTGAGTAACCCTCATACGACCGTCATTATGAGGAGTAGCCCAACTTGCTCGAAGAGATGAATCGCGTAACATAGCTTGACCATTACGGCCATCATGTTGACCTGAAGTGGCACGCAAAACGGCATTGGCAATAGAGTTACGAGCTGAAGTCGCTTTTTGCACCACTGCTGTCAAATCACTAGTTGGGTCAGCCAAGGCTTTTTCAATTTCAGTTACCGCAGCGTTTACCTTAGTGATGGCTGAATCAGTATTTGGTAAGCCAACAGCTTTAGCTAAATATTCACCCATTTCAGCTGAAATTTTAGCTAGCTTTTTACGATCTTCTTCATTTTTCTTTGTAGATACTTCTACAGATGACAAGGCGCCAGCAGTCACTCCTGCCAAACTTGTTAATTCGGAAGTTTTCTCTATCAAGCCTGTTGCTGACTTAGCAGAGTCCAAGACAGGTGCAGACAAATTAGAGTTTGGCAAACCTTGACTAACTACTTGATTTTCAGCTGAAGCAGATTCGGATTGTCCAGCAGTTTCAACACTAGCAGTGCTAGTCGCAACCGAACTGTCCTCTGAATGAACCATCAACTGACTAGAACTTACAGAAGTAGTTTCTGACATACTTGCAGAAGCGCTTGTAGATGCACTAACAGAAGCAGAAGTACTTGCTGACATACTTGCAGAAGTGCTAGCGCTCACTGATTGGCTGGCAGAAGTCGATTCTGAACTAGACACACTCTCGCTTTCTGAGTGTGACAAACTTGGCGATTCTTCTGGATTTGCTTTCGAAACAGATCCAAGAACGACTGAATCATTTGTAGCTAAAACATCCGATGACTCTAATGTCTTTTCAAGAGCAACCGCATCATTGGCATGAACAGTAGTTTGTGTTGCCACTGCTCCACCTAATACAGCTCCTGTAGCTGCAAGGCCCCTTATAATATCGAGGCCTGTAATTGTATTGTTTGTTTGGTTCTCAACCACTTCGGTCATAACTTGAGTAGTGTCGACACTACCACGGAAAATCTTAAACAAACCAAATAAAGAAGTGGAAGCCCGTAGCCAATGCTTACCGGATTTCACTAACTTATAGCGGGTCACACGATCAGTTTCACGATATTGACCCTCTTGACGTCTGAAAAACATTCTATCTCCTTTTCTAAACATAGATAAAGGGTACAATTCACCCTATTCTAAGTTATGCTATAATATTATAAAAAAAAATGATTTTAAAATCAAGAAAATTCCCAAAAATAATACTATATTATAACACTTTATATTTAAGGTAAATCTTTTCACAAGCGAACTCAACACGTGTTCAATATATATATATATATATATTGAACCGTTTTTTGTATATTGTGATTTATTTACATTGAATAAAAATATAAAATTTTCTATATTCAGATATTCTATTTTAATACTGAATCAAACTATTTCCGAATCACGGCGATAGCTAAAATTCACTATTAAATTTCAATGCATATAATTCCACTAGGATATCACGTGAGGAAATTGGCAAGAAAACATGTGTCCTATCAAGTTTTTTCAATACCTAATACTCTTCGAAAATCTCTTCAAATCACGTCAGCTTCACCTTGTCATCCTCAAATACTGTCTATGGCTAGTTTGCTCTTTGATTTTCATTGAGTATAAATGATACATCCTATTCCAAACTTAATTTTTTGATTAGTCTCCTTAGTTACTGAAATTCTTATCTTATAAAAAAACTTTGCTGAACTACCACTGAAAGTTGAGAAGAACATTATTTTACCAAGCTTTAGTAAGAAAGACAGCCACTCTAACTATCTAAAATTCCAATGAAAAAGCCCACGAACAATAACATTCATGGACTTATTCTAATAATGAGGGATAGCTCAAATGACATATCACTTACCGATTGTCACACTAGGACACGGAGTTTGGCAAATCGATTCCATTTGTAAAACGTAGTTAGTAAGGCAGTTAGCTAGACCACTCACCACCAGTTACGACGTAAAGTTTTACGAATCGATATTATTCGTAAAACTTTACTAGTGGAGCGTTTAGGTAAGCCGCCATAGCGGTTTACAATTTTTACATTACGACACGAAGAGGCGAAAACGATTATTTTTCGCCGATGAGTTAGTAAGGCAGTTAGCTAGACCGCAAAATAGCGGCTAGCGTCCAACAATTAGGAACTTCAGTTCCAATTGTTGGTACTGAGTTACATCTTCTCCTCTAACTCTACATCTGGATACTTATCTGCAAACCAGCGGAGGGCAAAGTCATTTTCAAAGAGGAAGACTGGTTGGTCGAAACGGTCTTTTGCTAAGATATTGCGGCTTGATGACATCCGTTCATCCAAGTCCTCAGGCTTGATCCAACGAACAGTCTTTTTACCCATTGGGCTCATAACGACTTCCGCATTGTACTCGCCTTCCATGCGGTGTTTAAAGACTTCAAACTGGAGTTGACCAACAGCTCCCAGCATGTACTCGCCTGTTTGGTAATTCTTATAAAGCTGAATGGCACCTTCTTGCACCAATTGCTCGATCCCCTTGTGGAAGGATTTTTGCTTCATGACATTCTTAGCAGAAACTTTCATGAAAATTTCAGGGGTAAAGGTTGGCAGCGGTTCAAATTCAAACTTGTTTTTCCCAACTGTCAAGGTATCCCCAACCTGATAGGTACCTGTATCGTAAACCCCGATGATATCTCCTGCCACGGCATTAGTCACATTCTCACGACTTTCAGCCATAAACTGGGTAACATTAGACAGTTTAGCACCCTTACCAGTACGAGGCAGGTTGACACTCATACCACGCTCAAATTCACCCGATACGATACGTACAAAGGCAATACGGTCACGGTGACGAGGGTCCATATTGGCTTGGATTTTAAAGACAAATCCTGAGAAATCCTTGTCGTAAGGATCCACAATTTCACCGTCTGTTTTCTTGTGTCCATGTGGTTCTGGAGCAAACTTGAGGAAGGTTTCAAGGAAGGTCTGCACACCAAAGTTAGTAAGAGCTGAACCGAAGAAGACAGGTGTCAATTCTCCAGCCAGAATAGCTTCCTCTGAAAACTCATTCCCAGCTTCATTTAAAAGCTCAATATCATCCTTGACTTGCTCGTAGAAAGGATTGCTACCAAAAAGCTTGTCCCCATCTTCTAAACTGGCAAAACGCTCATCCCCCTTATAGAGCTCCAAGCGTTGGTTATAGAGGTCATATAAGCCTTCAAAGGCTTTCCCCATCCCGATTGGCCAGTTCATCGGGTAGCTAGCAATGCCTAGGACTTCTTCCAACTCTTGCAAGAGGTCTAGTGGCTCACGACCGTCACGGTCAAGCTTGTTCATAAAGGTAAAGACTGGAATGCCACGATGTTTCACAACCTCAAATAATTTCTTGGTTTGCGCCTCGATACCCTTAGCAGAGTCCACGACCATGACCGCAGCATCCACCGCCATCAAGGTACGATAGGTATCTTCTGAAAAGTCCTCGTGTCCTGGCGTGTCGAGGATATTCACGCGTTTTCCGTCGTAGTCAAATTGCATAACAGATGATGTCACCGAAATCCCACGTTGCTTCTCGATATCCATCCAGTCAGACTTGGCAAAAGTTCCTGTTTTCTTCCCTTTTACGGTACCAGCTTCACGAATCTCGCCCCCAAAGTAGAGCAGTTGCTCAGTGATGGTTGTTTTCCCCGCGTCAGGGTGGGAGATAATGGCAAAAGTACGACGTTTCTTAATTTCTTCTTGAATATTCATAAGTTCTCTTTCTTTGATTCTCTATTTTTCTTGTTTCAATAGCTAAGAATGATTTTTACATTGGATTTTACCATTCCTTTCAACACTCCATTATATCGAATTTTAGCATTTTTTTCAATTTCTATTTTATGTTAGACTATACTTGAATAAAAGCTATTCCTTGTAGTCAAATAGATCGAAAACTGTGACAATTCTAGCAAAAATGATATAATAAAACAAAAAGGAGTTGTAATCATGTTCAAGGAATTTGGTGTAACCAATTTAGAAGTGACAAAAGATGATATTTACAAGAATCCAAGCAACCCTATTTTGCGCATGTATGATGACGATGAATTAATCGGAACCTTTAGTATTCTAACTGGAAAAGTATTGGAAAATTTGGACTTGGCAGACTATGATATTCGTTTTGCTCAAAAGCAAATTGAGTTAAATCGCGATAACTACCTTGAAACATGGAAGGACTACGTAGGACTACTACATGCCTAAATATTCTTTCTTAATACTCTTCAAAAATCAAATTCAAACCACGTCAGCGTCGGCTTGTCGTACTCAAGTACTGCCTGCGCCTAGCTTTCTAGTTTACTCTTTGATTTTTATTGAGTATAAAAGTATGGTATTGAAATTCGTCCTAACGAACATAACCATAAAGGTCAAAAAGCGCATATTCACTTTTATATCCACGGAGAAGAAGTGGGTTCAATGTTTCTGAACGGTGAACTGAGAGATGGTAAAGCAAAAGACCTAAAAATGATAAGGCAATATGTCTTAGAAAATGCAGTTGAACTTCAGGCTTTATGAAATGAATACCAAAAGAGTGCATATTAAAATCAAAGAATCTTAGTTTTCTAATCAACAACAAACAAAAACTATCTAGCAATTTTAATGCCTACTATTCAACTATTGCCCCACTTAGGTACTAACCATCCTACTCCCCTTGTAATCTTTAAAATAAATGTTACAATGAATATAGAAAAAGGTGTTGCGTCAACAACACCCTACAAAGCCGTTTAAGACGGTGGCTGTAGTTACATAACTAAAAAATAGCTCGTTAACTCGTCAAAGTTAGGACGGGTATTTTTTGTTTCTTTTAAAAACCTCTTTCTCGACTCGCCAGATGTCTTTTTTCATCTTTCCCTCCCTTATTTATAGGAAAATATGGTAAAATAGAACAGACTAAAAATCATCATTTCACGAAAGGATGCAAGATGAAAATTACGCAAGAAGAGGTAACACACGTTGCCAATCTTTCAAAATTAAAATTCTCTGAAGAAGAAACTGCTGCCTTTGCGACTACCTTGTCTAAGATTGTTGACATGGTTGAATTGCTGGGCGAAGTTGACACAACTGGTGTCGCACCTACTACGACCATGGCTGACCGCAAGACCGTACTCCGCCCTGATATGGCCGAAGAAGGAACAGACCGTGATCGCTTGTTTAAAAACGTACCTGAAAAAGACAACTACTATATCAAGGTACCAGCTATCCTAGACGATGGAGGAGATGCCTAATGACTTTTAACAATAAAACCATTGAAGACTTGCACAATCTCCTTGTTTCTAAGGAAATTTCAGCAACAGAATTGACACAAGCTACGCTTGAAGATATCCAATCTCGCGAGACAGCTATCAATGCCTTTGTCACCATCTCTGAGGAGCAAGCTCTTGCTCAAGCTAAGGCTATTGATGAAGCTGGAATTGACGCTGATAATATCCTTTCAGGAATTCCACTTGCAGTTAAAGATAATATCTCTACAGACGGTATTCTTACAACTGCAGCCTCAAAAATGCTCTACAACTACGAGCCAATCTTTGATGCGACAGCCGTTTCCAATGCAAAATCTAAGGGTATGATTGTCATTGGAAAGACCAACATGGACGAATTTGCCATGGGTGGTTCAGGTGAAACTTCTCATTATGGTGCCACTAAAAACGCTTGGGACCACAGCAAGGTCCCTGGTGGGTCATCAAGTGGTTCTGCCGCAGCCGTAGCTTCTGGACAAGTCCGCTTGTCACTTGGTTCTGATACTGGTGGTTCTATCCGCCAACCAGCTGCCTTCAACGGGATCGTTGGTCTTAAACCAACCTACGGAACGGTTTCTCGTTTCGGTCTCATTGCCTTCGGTAGCTCATTAGACCAAATCGGACCTTTTGCTCCTACCGTTAAGGAAAATGCCCTCTTGCTCAACGCTATTGCCAGCGAAGATGCTAAAGACTCTACTTCTGCTCCTGTCCGCATTGCCGACTTTACTTCAAAAATCGGTCAAGACATCAAGGGCATGAAAATTGCGTTGCCTAAGGAATACCTTGGTGAAGGAATTGACCCAGAGGTTAAGGAAACCATTCTAAATGCTGCTAAGCACTTTGAAAAACTGGGTGCTATCGTTGAAGAAGTCAGTCTTCCTCACTCTAAATACGGTGTTGCCGTTTACTACATCATCGCTTCATCAGAAGCTTCATCAAACTTGCAACGTTTTGACGGTATCCGTTACGGCTACCGCGCAGAGGATGCGACCAATCTTGACGAAATCTATGTAAACAGCCGTAGCCAAGGTTTCGGTGAAGAAGTGAAACGTCGTATCATGTTAGGTACTTTCAGCCTTTCATCAGGTTACTACGATGCCTACTACAAAAAAGCTGGTCAGGTCCGTACCCTCATCATCCAAGATTTCGAAAAAGTCTTTGCGGATTACGACTTGATTTTGGGTCCAACTGCTCCAAGCGTTGCCTATGACTTGGACTCACTCAACCATGACCCAATTGCCATGTACTTGGCTGACCTCTTGACCATCCCAGTCAACTTGGCAGGTCTCCCAGGAATTTCGATTCCTGCTGGATTCTCTCAAGGTCTACCTGTCGGACTCCAATTGATTGGTCCTAAGTACTCTGAGGAAACCATTTACCAAGCTGCTGCTGCCTTTGAAGCAACAACAGACTACCACAAACAACAACCCGTGATTTTTGGAGGTGATAACTAATGAACTTTGAAACAGTCATTGGACTTGAAGTCCACGTAGAGCTCAACACCAATTCAAAAATCTTCTCACCTACTTCTGCCCACTTTGGAAATGACCAAAATGCCAACACTAACGTGATTGACTGGTCCTTCCCAGGAGTTCTGCCAGTTCTCAATAAAGGTGTTGTTGATGCTGGTATCAAGGCAGCTCTTGCCCTCAACATGGACATCCACAAGAAGATGCACTTTGACCGCAAGAACTACTTTTATCCTGATAATCCCAAAGCCTACCAAATTTCTCAGTTTGATGAACCAATTGGTTACAATGGATGGATTGAAGTGGAGCTAGAAGATGGTACGACTAAGAAAATATGTATCGAACGTGCTCACTTAGAAGAAGATGCTGGTAAAAACACCCACGGTACAGACGGCTACTCTTATGTTGACCTCAACCGCCAAGGGGTGCCCTTGATTGAGATTGTATCTGAAGCTGACATGCGTTCGCCAGAAGAAGCCTACGCTTACCTAACAGCCCTCAAGGAAGTTATCCAGTACGCTGGCATCTCTGACGTTAAGATGGAAGAAGGTTCTATGCGTGTGGATGCCAATATCTCCCTTCGCCCTTATGGTCAAGAAAAATTCGGTACCAAGACAGAGTTGAAAAACCTCAACTCCTTCTCAAATGTTCGCAAGGGTCTTGAATACGAAGTCCAACGTCAAGCTGAAATTCTTCGCTCAGGTGGTCAAATCCGCCAAGAAACTCGCCGTTACGATGAAGCCAACAAGGCAACCATCCTCATGCGTGTTAAGGAAGGAGCTGCAGACTACCGCTACTTCCCAGAACCAGATCTACCACTCTTTGAAATTTCCGACGAGTGGATTGAGGAAATGCGGACAGAGTTGCCAGAGTTTCCAAAAGAACGCCGTGCGCGTTATGTATCTGACCTTGGCTTGTCAGACTACGATGCTAGCCAGTTAACCGCGAACAAAGTCACTTCTGATTTCTTTGAAAAAGCTGTGGCCCTCGGTGGCGATGCCAAACAGGTCTCTAACTGGCTCCAAGGTGAAGTCGCTCAATTCTTGAATGCTGAAAGCAAGACGCTGGAACAAATCGAATTGACACCAGAAAACTTGGTTGAAATGATTGCCATCATCGAAGACGGCACTATCTCTTCTAAGATTGCCAAGAAAGTCTTTGTCCACCTTGCTAAAAATGGCGGTGGCGCGCGTGAATACGTGGAAAAAGCAGGCATGGTCCAAATCTCAGATCCAGCTGTCCTGATTCCAATTATCCACCAAGTCTTTGCCGATAACGAAGCGGCTGTTGCCGACTTCAAGTCAGGAAAACGTAATGCAGACAAGGCCTTCACAGGATTCCTGATGAAAGCAACCAAAGGCCAAGCCAACCCACAAGTGGCCCTTAAACTCCTTGCCCAGGAATTAGCGAAGTTGAAAGAAGATTAAAAAAATAATCTCCAGATTAGGAACTATCAGTGAGTTCTCTAGTCTGGAGATTTTTCAATATACCTCGTTATTGGGTTTTACCTTACTTACATATCCTACTTCAAAAAGCCCTTCCCCTAAGAATAGAGGAAAGGCTTTTCTTGATTATCATAAACTTCAGAATAATAGATAAGCGACTTATTACGCTTTATACCATTTCTTACTCCTTATCATCTTTACGACGTCTTGAAACTAAACCTAAGCCAGTTATTGCTGCTAGAGCTCCAAGAAGGAGAGATGAAGTTGATGATTGAGTACCTGTATTCGGAAGTTCCCGTTTACCATCTACAAATGTTGATTTACTTTCTTCATTACTTGGAGTTGAAGGTGTTGGTGAATATGATGTTGAAGAAGATTTCTTAGTATATACATGAATTGTATTTCCATCTTTATCTTTCTTCGTTTCTTTGAATGTGTACTCTGGAATGTCTTTCTTATCCTTTGTTCCTTTATCGGATGGATTGATTTCTTTTCCATTTTCATCTACATATGATGTTACTTTTTCCTTCACTTCCGGAGTTGAGTTCGGTGTTTCCGGAGTTGGTTTTGGTTCCGGCTTAGGCTCTGGTTTTGGTTCCGGCTTAGGCTCTGGTTTT
>CAUQZY010000045.1:0-14078 GCA_963522395.1 uncultured Streptococcus sp. | reverse complement strand
TCTTTGAAGATTTCCAAACAGGTGGTGTTCCGTCTGCCTTGAAACGTGATGCGACGGATGGTGTTCAGTCTGTTCACGTTGAAGTTAAACACCCAGACGAAATCAATACACTCTTTGACGGAGCTATCGTTTATGCCAAAGGAAGCCGTCTCATGCACATGCTTCGTCGCTGGTTAGGTGATGCCGATTTTGCCAAAGGTTTGCATGCCTACTTTGAAAAACACCAGTACAGCAATACCATTGGTCGTGACCTTTGGAATGCTCTTGGTCAAGCATCAGGTCGTGATGTTGCAGCCTTCATGGATTCTTGGTTGGAACAACCTGGTTATCCAGTTCTCACTGTCAAAGTTGAAAATGATGTCTTGAAGATTTCACAAAAACAATTCTTCATCGGTGAGCACGAAGACAAGAACCGTCTCTGGGTTGTGCCACTCAATAGCAACTGGAAAGGCTTGCCTGATACACTCGAAACTGAAAGCATCGAAATCCCTGGCTACGCAGCTCTTCTTGCTGAAAATGACGGTGCTCTTCGTCTCAACACTGAAAATACAGCCCACTACATTACCGACTATCAAGGAGACTTGTTAGATGCAGTTCTTGCTGACCTAGTTGAGCTTGATAACACAAGTAAACTGCAAATCGTTCAAGAACGTCGTTTGCTTGCTGAAGCAGGGCACATTTCTTATGCTGACTTGCTCCCAGTCCTTGATAAACTTGCTAAAGAAGAATCTTACCTTGTCGTTTCAGCTGTTTCTCAAGTGATTTCTGCCCTTGAGCGCTTTATCGATGAAGGAACAGAAGCTGAAAGAGCCTTCAAAGCTTTGGTTGCTAAATTGGCTCGTCATAACTATGACCGTCTTGGTTTTGAAGCTAAAGATGGAGAATCAGATGAGGATGAATTGGTTCGTCAGTTGGCTGTTTCTATGATGATTCGCTCAAATGATGCAGAAGCTAGTCAAGTCGCTAGCCAAATCTTCGCGGCTCACAAGGAGAAGCTTGCAGGACTTCCAGCAGCTATTCGTTCACAAGTTCTGATCAATGAGATGAAACATCATGAGACTAAAGACTTGTTAGCACTTTATCTTGATACTTATACTCACGCAACAGATGCTGTCTTTAAACGCCAGTTGGCCGCGGCTCTTGCCTACAGTACAGATGCGGACAATATCCAAACCTTGATTGCTTCTTGGAAGGACAAATTTGTGGTCAAACCACAAGACTTGTCAGCTTGGTATAATCATTTCCTATCTCATCAAGCAACTCAGGAAACAGCTTGGTCTTGGGCGCGTGAAAACTGGGCTTGGATTAAGGCAGCTCTTGGAGGAGATATGAGCTTTGATAGCTTTGTTATCCTTCCTGCGCACGTATTTAAGACTCAGCAACGCTTGGCAGAGTACAAGGAATTCTTTGAACCGCAACTTTCTGACCTTGCTCTTAGCCGTAACATCGGTATGGGAATCAAGGAAATTGCAGCGCGTGTTGACTTGATTAACCGTGAAAAAGCTGCAGTGGAAGCAGTCGTTCTTCAATACGGAACTAAATAATTAAGACTAAATAAAAGAAAACTCAGCTATCTCATGTAAAATTCAGAGAGTTGAGTTTTTTTTAAGGCAAATTTGGTATAATGGTTTTAATAAGGAGGAGTTTCTCATGATAAAAATCTTATTGGTTGAGGATGACCTAGGCCTGTCAAATTCAGTATTTGACTTTTTAGACGATTTTGCAGATGTCATGCAGGTATTTGATGGAGAAGAAGGTCTCTACGAAGCTGAAAGTGGCGTCTATGACTTGATTTTGCTCGATTTGATGTTACCTGAAAAAAATGGCTTCCAAGTCTTGAAAGAATTGCGTGAAAAGGGAATTACGACTCCAGTTCTGATTATGACCGCCAAGGAAAGTTTGGATGACAAGGGACATGGATTTGAACTGGGAGCGGATGACTATCTGACCAAACCTTTCTACCTAGAAGAACTCAAAATGCGGATTCAAGCCCTTCTCAAACGTTCAGGTAAATTTAATGAAAATACCTTGACTTATGGAAATATTGTGGTTAATTTGTCAACCAATACCGTTAAGGTTGAAGATACTCCTGTCGAATTGCTGGGGAAAGAGTTCGATTTACTGGTTTATTTCCTTCAAAATCAAAATGTTATTTTACCTAAGACTCAGATTTTTGATCGTCTATGGGGATTTGATAGTGACACAACGATTTCAGTTGTCGAAGTTTATGTTTCAAAAGTCCGTAAGAAATTAAAAGGAACCACTTTTGCAGAGAATTTGCAAACCTTGCGCAGTGTTGGGTATATTTTAAAAGATGTTCAGTAAACTAAAAAAAACATGGTATGCGGATGACTTTAGTTATTTTATCCGCAACTTTGGTGTCTTCACTCTGATTTTCTCTACCATGACTCTGATTATTTTGCAGGTCATGCATTCGAGTCTCTATACTTCGGTGGATGATAAGCTGCATGGACTGAGTGAAAATCCTCAAGCAGTTATTCAGCTTGCTGTAAATAGGGCAACAGAAGAGATTAAAGATTTGGAGAATGCTGCTACAGATACTAGCAAGACTGATGTAAAACCCAATGTTAGTTCCAATACAGAGGTTATTCTTTTTGATAAGAATTTCACTCAGCTCCTTTCTGGAAATCGATTTTTGGGATTGGATAAAATTAAGTTAGAAAAGAAAGAACTAGGCCATATCTATCAGATTCAGGTTTTTAATAGCTATGGACAGGAAGAAATCTATCGCATGATTTTGATGGAAACGAATATCAGTTCTGTTTCAACCAATATCAAGTATGCGGCTGTCTTGATTAATACCAGTCAGTTGGAGCAAGCTAGTCAAAAGCATGAGCGATTGATTGTCGTTGTGATGGCAAGTTTCTGGATTCTGTCTTTGCTTGCCAGTCTCTATCTAGCTAGGGTCAGTGTTCGGCCCCTACTTGAGAGCATGCAGAAGCAGCAGTCCTTTGTGGAAAATGCCAGTCATGAGTTACGAACTCCACTTGCTGTTTTGCAAAATCGCTTAGAGACTCTTTTTCGTAAGCCGGAAGCTACCATTATGGATGTGAGCGAAAGTATTGCATCGAGTTTAGAAGAAGTCCGAAATATGCGGTTTTTGACGACGAACTTGTTGAATTTAGCTCGTAGAGATGATGGGATTAAGCCTGAACTTGGAGAAGTTCCAACTAGCTTTTTTAATACAACTTTCACAAATTATGAGATGATTGCTTCTGAAAATGACCGTGTCTTCCGTTTTGAAAATCGTATCCATCGAACGATTATCACAGATCAGCTCCTTTTGAAACAACTGATGACTATCCTATTTGATAATGCTGTCAAGTATACTGAAGAAGATGGTGAAATTGATTTTGTGATTTCAGCGACTGATCGTAATCTGTATTTACTTGTTTCTGATAATGGAGTCGGTATTTCCGCAGAAGATAAGAAGAAAATTTTTGACCGTTTTTATCGAGTGGACAAGGCTAGAACTCGTCAAAAAGGAGGTTTTGGTTTAGGATTATCACTGGCCAAGCAGATTGTAGATGCCTTAAAAGGAACCATTACTGTTAAAGATAATAAACCAAAAGGAACAATCTTTGAAGTGAAGATTGCCATTCAGACACCATCTAAAAAGAAAAAATAAAAATATCGCTCCAGATGGGGCGATATTTTGGATTTATCTTCTACGTTTTCGTTTGATGATAGATCGTTGAACTTTTAAAACAAGTAAGCTGGATCCGATTGCTGCGGCAAAGGCAAGAGCAGGTGATAATTTTAATGCTAAAAAGATAAAACTAAAGATAGCAATACAGATACAAAAAACAGCGATATTAACAAAAAATAGGATTTCCTTGAGATTAGCATCAGATTGCGCTTCAGGTGTATAATCTTGATAGCGAGGAACCTGATGGTTTAATTCTTCTTGATAGTCTACCTCATAGGATTGTAATTTTCTTACGGGCATTATTCTCTCCTTAACAGTACATACCTATTTTATCATTTTTTCAGCAGAGAATTATTACAGAAAGGTTACAAAAAGAATAAAGTACCTTTTCATTTTCAAAGAATGGTTGATTTTGGAGAAATATGGTATAATTTTCCTTATGGAAAAGATTATCATTACAGCAACTGCTGAAAGTATTGAACAAGTTGAACAACTGCTCGAAGCTGGCGTAGACCGTATCTATGTTGGTGAGAAAGATTTTGGCCTTCGTCTGCCAACAACGTTTAGTCATGACCAATTGCGTGAAATCGCTAAGCTGGTTCATGAAGCTGGTAAGGAATTGATCGTTGCGGTTAACGCCCTCATGCACCAAGATATGATGGACCGTATCAAGCCTTTCTTAGACTTTTTGGAAGAAATCAAGACAGACTACATTACGATTGGGGATGCAGGTGTCTTTTACGTGGTCAACCGCGATGGTTATTCCTTTAAGACCATCTACGATGCTTCGACTATGGTAACTAGCAGTCGTCAGATAAACTTCTGGGGACAAAAGGCTGGCGCATCTGAGGCTGTTTTGGCGCGTGAAATTCCATCAGCTGAACTTTTTAAAATGCCAGAGATTTTGGAAATTCCTGCTGAAGTTTTGGTTTACGGAGCTAGTGTTATTCACCATTCTAAACGTCCGCTCTTGCAAAACTACTATAACTTTACGCATATCGATGATGAAAAGACTCGCAAGCGTGACCTCTTCTTGGCTGAGCCAAGTGACCCAGAGAGCCACTATTCCATTTTTGAAGACAATCATGGAACCCACATTTTTGCCAACAATGACCTTGATTTGATGACCAAATTGACAGAATTGGTAGAGCATGGTTTCACTCACTGGAAACTAGAAGGGCTCTACACTCCTGGTCAGAACTTTGTTGAGATTGCAAAACTCTTTATCCAAGCGCGTAGCTTGATTCAAGAGGGCAACTTTAGCAATGACCAAGCCTTCTTACTGGATGAAGAAGTTCGCAAGTTACACCCTAAAAACCGTTTCCTTGATACGGGATTCTATGACTACGATCCTGATATGGTTAAATAAAGTAAATGATTCGTTGAGAGAAGGAAGATGCAAACATTTCTTCTCTCAATTTTTCTTATTTCTTCACCATTTTCAAAAAATCAGCAGGCTAGGATGATTGATTTGTTGGGATTTTTAAGAAAAGTGACCTTCTTGTGTTTGAAAATTATCCCATGTTTGCAGGTGCCAAATGGCCCTTTTTTTGGTATAATTTTTTATAATGAAAACGATTGGTAATCGCTATGTTGTGGTTGATTTAGAGGCAACTAGCACAGGTAGTAAGGCTAAAATTATCCAAGTGGGAATTGTTGTGATTGAGGATGGAAAAATTGTCGATCACTATACGACGGATGTCAATCCACATGAACCCTTGGATGCTCATATCAAAGAACTGACAGGACTGACAGACCAACGTCTGGCGCAAGCACCTGATTTTTCGCAAGTTGCTAGAAAAATCTTTGACTTGGTGGAGGATGGGATTTTTGTAGCCCATAATGTTCAGTTTGATGCCAATCTCTTGGCGGAAAATTTATTTTTTGAAGGTTATGAGCTAAGAAATCCTCGTGTTGATACGGTCGAATTGGCCCAGGTCTTTTTCCCTGAACTGGAAAAATATAGTTTACCGATTTTGTGTCGAGAATTAGGAATTCCTCTAAAACATGCCCACACAGCCCTTTCAGATGCCCAAGCTACTGCGGAATTACTCCTTTTTCTACGAGAAAAGATGGCACAGCTTCCTAAAGGTTTCTTGGAACGCCTGCTGGAAATGGCTGATGCTCTCCTATATGAGTCCTACCTGGTTATTGAAGAAATTTATCGTAACCAATCTATCCTGAGCTCTTCTGACTTGGTCCAAGTTCAAGGACTGTATTTCAAGAAAACGGCAGCTCCCCTAGAGCTACGAAAACTATCTCAAGATTTTTCTAAAAACATTTCTCTATTGAACCTTGAAGTGAGGGAGGAACAAGAAAGTTTTGCTAAAGAGGTTGGTTTGCTATTGAAAGATGAGTCTGTCTCTCTGATTCAAGCACCGACAGGAATTGGGAAAACCTATGGCTATCTCTTACCCACTTTATCTCAAGTGAAAGAGCGACAAATTATTCTTAGTGTTCCGACAAAGATTCTTCAGAATCAAATCATGGAAGAAGAAGGTAAACGTCTCAAGGAAGTATTCCATACAGATATTCATTCTTTAAAGGGACCACACAATTATCTGAAGCTGGATGCCTTTCATCGCTCCCTGCAGGGATGTGATGAAAATCGCTTATTTAGACGTTTTAAAATGCAACTCTTGGTCTGGCTGACAGAGACAGAAACCGGGGATTTGGATGAAATTGGGCAACTCTACCGTTACCAACATTTTCTGACAGATCTTCGTCATGACGGGAATTTATCATCTCAAAGCTTATTTGTGACAGAAGATTTTTGGAAACGTAGTCAAGAAAGGGCACAAGCTTGCAAGCTTTTAGTGACTAATCATGCCTATCTTGTAACTAGACTGGAAGATAATCCTGAATTTGTTAGTGACCGTTTATTGATTATTGATGAAGTCCAAAAAGTTTTGTTGGCTCTAGAAAATCTGCTTCAAGAGACCTACGATATCCAGTCTATTGTCGATTTGCTTGATAAGGCTTTAGTAGGAGAAGAAAACAGGGTTCAACAACGAATACTAGAAAGTATTCGCTTTGAGTGCCTCTACTTGATGGAGCAATTTCAGTCTGGCAAATCTAGGAAAAATATCTTAGATTCTCTTGCCAATCTCCATCAGTATTTTTCAGAATTAGAGGTAGAAGGCTTTGAGGAACTGGTCCGCTATTTTACAGCTGACCGAGATTACTGGCTTGAAGCAACTGAAACAAGTCAAAAGAAAATTCAGATTTCTTCTACGAAATCAGGCCGTATTCTTCTATCTTCTTTAGTGCCTGATTCATGTCAAGTCTTGGGAGTGTCGGCCACTCTTGAGATTAGTCAAAGAGTTTCTTTGGCAGACCTTTTAGGCTATCCTGAAGCCAAATTTGTCAAGATTGAGGCTCGGGAAAAACAGGATCAAGAAGTGATCTTGGTCAAAGATTTCCCCTTGGTAACAGAAACCTCCTTAGAAGTTTATGCCAAAGAGGTAGCTGATTTACTAGTGGAAATTCAAGCTTTCCAGCAACCGATTTTAGTTCTCTTTACTGCCAAAGACATGCTTCTAGCAGTATCGGATTTACTTCCAGTTAGCCATCTGGCCCAGTATAAAAATGGTGATGTTCATCAACTGAAGAAACGCTTTGAAAAAGGTGAACAAGAAATCCTGCTTGGTGCAGCAAGTTTCTGGGAGGGAGTTGATTTTTCAAGTCATCCTTTTGTGATTCAGGTTGTACCAAGACTTCCTTTCCAAAATCCTCAAGAGCCCTTGACGAAAAAGATTAATCAGGAACTGATTCAAGAAGGGAAAAATGCCTTTTATGATTATCAATTGCCAATGGCCATTATTCGTTTAAAACAGGCTTTGGGAAGAAGTATGAGACGTGAACACCAACGTTCCTTAACTCTTATTTTGGATAGGAGAATTGTCGGAAAGCGATATGGCAAACAAATAGTGACTTCTCTAGCAAAAGAAGCGACTGTTAAAACCGTCTCTCGATCCGAAGTTGATGAGGCTATTGATAAATTTTTAAATGAACTTTGATAAATAGTATTGTATGAAAGTATAAGGTTAGTATAAATGAAACGTTCTCTCGACTCTAGAGTCGATTATAGTTTGCTATTGCCAGTATTTTTTCTACTGGTTATCGGCGTGGTGGCTATCTATATAGCTGTTAGTCATGATTATCCAAATAATATTCTGCCCATTTTAGGGCAGCAGGTCGCCTGGATCGCCTTGGGGCTTGTGATTGGTTTTATCGTCATGCTCTTTAATACAGAATTTCTTTGGAAAGCGACCCCCTTTCTATATATGTTAGGTTTGGGACTCATGGTCTTGCCGATCGTCTTTTATAATCCAAGCCTAGTTGCATCAACGGGTGCCAAAAACTGGGTATCAATAAATGGAATTACCCTATTCCAACCGTCAGAATTTATGAAGATATCCTATATCCTCATGTTGGCCCGTGTCATTGTCCAATTTACAAAGAAACATAAGGAATGGCAACGTACAGTTCCGCTGGACTTTTTATTAATTTTTTGGATGATTGTCTTTACCATTCCAGTCCTAGTTCTTTTGGCACTTCAAAGTGACTTGGGGACGGCTTTGGTTTTTGTGGCTATTTTCTCAGGAATCGTTTTATTATCAGGGGTTTCTTGGAAAATTATTATCCCAGTATTTGTGACTGCTGTAACAGGAGTTGCTGGTTTCTTAGCCATTTTTATCAGCAAGGACGGTCGTGCTTTTCTCCATAAACTGGGGATGCCGACTTATCAAATCAACCGAATTTTGGCTTGGCTCAATCCATTCGACTTTGCCCAAACAACGACTTATCAGCAGGCTCAAGGGCAGATTGCCATTGGAAGTGGTGGCTTATTTGGTCAAGGGTTTAATGTCTCGAATCTGCTTATCCCAGTTCGAGAGTCGGATATGATTTTCACAGTTATCGCAGAAGATTTTGGCTTCATTGGCTCTGTCCTTGTTATTGCCCTTTATCTCATGCTGATTTACCGTATGTTGAAGATTACTCTTAAATCAAATAACCAGTTCTACACCTATATTTCCACAGGTTTGATTATGATGTTACTCTTCCATATCTTTGAGAATATCGGTGCCGTGACAGGTTTGCTTCCTTTGACTGGGATTCCCTTACCTTTTATTTCGCAAGGAGGATCGGCTATTATCAGTAATTTGATTGGTGTTGGCTTGCTTTTATCGATGAGTTATCAGACTAATCTAGCTGAAGAAAAGAGCGGAAAAGTTCCATTCAAACGGAAAAAGGTTGTATTAAAACGAATCAAATAAGGAGAAAATCATGGTAAAAGTAGCAGTTATGTTGGCTCAGGGCTTTGAAGAAATTGAAGCTTTGACAGTTGTGGATGTTTTGCGTCGGGCAAATATCACTTGTGATATGGTTGGTTTTGAAGAGCAAGTGACGGGTTCACATGCAATCCAAGTCACAGCAGATCGTGTTTTTGATGGTGATTTATCAGACTATGACATGATTGTCCTTCCTGGAGGGATGCCTGGTTCTGCACATTTGCGTGACAATCAGGCCTTGATTCAAGAGTTGCAAAGCTTCGAGCAAGAAGGAAAAAAACTAGCAGCCATTTGTGCTGCGCCAATTGCCCTCAATCAAGCAGGGCTATTGAAAAATAAGAAGTTTACTTGTTATGATGGTGTTCAAGAGCAAATCCTTGATGGTCAATATGTCAAGGAAACAGTAGTGGTAGATGGTCATTTGACAACCAGTCGAGGTCCTTCGACAGCTCTTGCCTTTGCCTACGAGTTGGTGGACCAACTAGGAGGAGACGCAGAGAGTTTACGAACAGGAATGCTCTATCGAGATGTCTTTGGTAAAAATCAGTAAAACGGGAGTCAAACTCTCGTTTTTTTATGTGGAAAACTCAGGGAAATCATCGCTTTTTTCATAAAAAAATGCTATAATGAAGGGTATGAAATATCACGATTATATCTGGGATTTAGGTGGAACTTTACTGGATAATTATGAAACTTCAACAGCTGCATTTGTTGAAACATTGGCACTGTATGGCATCACACAAGACCATGATAGTGTCTATCAGGCTTTAAAGGTTTCTACTGATTTTGCGATTGAGACATTCGCTCCCGACTTAGAGCATTTTTTAGAAAAATACAAGGAAAATGAAGCCAGAGAGCTTGAAGACCCTATTTTATTTGAAGGAGTTTCTGAATTGTTGGAAGACATTTCCAATCAAGGTGGGCGTCATTTTTTGGTTTCTCATCGAAATGATCAGGTCTTGGAGATTTTAGAAAAAACCTCTATAGCAACCTATTTTACAGAAGTAGTGACTTCTAGCTCAGGCTTTAAGAGAAAGCCAAATCCTGAGTCTATGATTTATTTAAGAGAAAAATATCAGATTGGCTCTGGTCTTGTCATTGGTGATCGACCGATTGATATCGAAGCAGGTCAAGCTGCAGGATTGGATACCCACTTGTTTACCAGTATCGTGAATTTAAGACAAGTATTAGACATGTAAGAAAAAGGAATAAGATGACAGAAGAAATCAAAAATCTGCAGGCACAGGATTATGATGCCAGTCAAATTCAAGTTTTAGAGGGCTTAGAGGCTGTTCGTATGCGTCCAGGGATGTATATCGGGTCAACCTCAAAAGAAGGTCTTCACCATCTAGTCTGGGAAATTGTTGATAACTCAATTGACGAGGCCTTGGCAGGATTTGCCAGCCATATTCAAGTTTTTATTGAGCCAGATGATTCGATTACTGTTGTCGATGATGGGCGTGGTATCCCAGTCGATATTCAGGAAAAAACAGGTCGACCTGCCGTTGAGACTGTCTTTACTGTCCTTCACGCTGGAGGAAAGTTTGGCGGTGGCGGCTACAAGGTCTCAGGTGGTCTTCACGGAGTGGGGTCTTCAGTAGTTAATGCTCTTTCCACTCAGTTAGATGTTCATGTCCACAAAAACGGTAAGATTCATTACCAAGAATACCGTCGTGGTCATGTTGTTGCAGACCTTGAGGTGGTTGGGGATACAGATAGAACTGGAACAATGGTTCACTTCATACCGGACCCAGAAATCTTTACAGAAACAACAACCTTTGATTTCGATAAATTAAATAAACGGATTCAAGAGTTGGCCTTTCTAAATCGTGGTCTTCAAATTTCAATTACAGATAAGCGTGAAGGTTTGGAACAAACAAAGCATTACCATTATGAAGGTGGGATTGCTAGTTACGTTGAATATATCAACGAGAACAAGGATGTGATCTTTGATACACCAATCTACACAGATGGTGAGATGGATGATATCACAGTTGAAGTAGCCATGCAGTACACAACGGGTTACCATGAAAACGTCATGAGTTTTGCCAACAATATTCATACCCATGAAGGTGGAACGCATGAACAAGGTTTCCGTACAGCCTTGACTCGTGTTATCAATGATTATGCTCGTAAGAATAAGTTACTGAAAGACAATGAAGACAATTTAACAGGGGAAGATGTCCGCGAAGGATTAACTGCAGTTATCTCGGTTAAACACCCAAATCCACAATTTGAAGGACAAACCAAGACAAAACTGGGGAATAGCGAAGTGGTTAAGATTACCAATCGTCTCTTCAGTGATGCCTTCTCTGATTTCCTCATGGAAAATCCACAGATCGCCAAGCGTATCGTGGAAAAAGGGATTTTAGCTGCTAAGGCTCGTGTGGCTGCCAAGCGTGCGCGTGAAGTCACTCGTAAAAAATCTGGTTTGGAAATTTCCAACCTTCCAGGGAAACTAGCAGACTGTTCTTCTAACAATCCTGCGGAAACAGAACTCTTCATCGTCGAAGGAGACTCAGCTGGTGGATCAGCCAAATCTGGTCGAAACCGTGAATTTCAGGCTATTCTTCCAATTCGCGGTAAGATTTTGAACGTTGAAAAGGCAAGTATGGATAAAATTCTAGCCAACGAAGAAATTCGTAGTCTTTTCACAGCGATGGGAACAGGATTTGGCGCAGAATTTGATGTATCAAAAGCTCGGTACCAAAAACTCGTTTTGATGACCGATGCCGATGTCGATGGAGCCCACATTCGTACCCTTCTTTTAACCTTGATTTATCGTTATATGAAACCAATCCTAGAAGCTGGTTATGTTTATATCGCCCAACCACCAATCTATGGTGTCAAGGTTGGAAGCGAGATTAAAGAATATATCCAGCCAGGGGCAGATCAAGAAATTAAACTCCAAGAAGCCTTAGCACGCCACAGTGAGGGTCGTGCCAAACCAACCATTCAGCGTTATAAAGGTTTGGGTGAGATGGATGATCATCAGTTATGGGAAACAACCATGGATCCTGAACATCGCTTGATGGCTAGAGTTTCTGTGGATGATGCTGCAGAAGCAGATAAAATCTTTGATATGTTGATGGGGGATCGAGTAGAGCCTCGTCGCGAGTTTATCGAAGAAAATGCCGTCTATAGTACACTTGATGTCTAAAAAATAGGGAGAAGTAGTTCCCTTGGTCTAAAAAATATGATATAATCGTTACGATTGTTTCAAGTAAAAAAGGAGTTTAATATGTCTGCTAGCCTAGTAATTTATTTGATAATTGCAGTTGCAGTTTTATTGGTCATTGCTTATGCTATCGCAATCTATGTAAGGAAACGCAATGAAAGTAAACTAGCAATTTTAGAAGAGAAAAAAGAAGAACTGTACAATCTTCCAGTTAATGATGAAGTTGAAGCTGTAAAAAATATGCACTTGATTGGACAAAGTCAGGTGACTTTCCGTGAATGGAATCAAAAATGGGTTGATTTATCTCTTAATTCTTTTGCCGATATCGAAAATAATCTTTTCGAGGCAGAAGGCTACAATAACTCATTCCGTTTTTTCAAGGCCAGTCATCAAATTGACCAAATCGAGAGTCAAATTACCTTGATTGAAGAAGATATTGCGGCAATTCGCAATGCTTTGGCAGATTTGGAGAAACAAGAGTCTAAAAATAGTGGACGTGTTCTTCATACCTTGGACTTGTTTGAAGAGTTGCAACACCGAGTTGCTGATCATTCTGAAGAATATGGCCAAGGCTTATCTGAAATTGAAAAACAATTGGAAAATATCCAATCAGAGTTTTCTCAGTTTGTAACTTTAAATTCGTCAGGAGACCCAGTAGAAGCTGCTGTGATTTTGGATAATGCTGAAAATCATATCTTGGCTTTAACGCATATTGTTGATCGTATACCAGCAATTGTAGCAACATTATCTAAAGACCTACCTGATCAACTGGAAGATTTAGAAGATGGCTACCGTAAGCTTTTAGATGCTAATTATCATTTTGCTGAAACGGATATTGAAGCGCGTTTCCAACTGCTTTATGAAGCTCTCAAGAAAAATAATGAGAATATTGCGAAACTAGAATTGGATAATGCAGAGTACGAAAATACTCAAATCCAAGAAGAGATTAATGCACTTTATGATATCTTTACAAGAGAAATTGCGGCACAGAAAGTAGTAGAAGGTTTAGTAGCAACACTTCCTACTTATCTGCAGCACATGAAGGAAAATAATGCTTTATTGATAGAAGACATTGAGCGTTTGAGTAAAAACTATTTACTTTCTGAGTCGGATGCAAGTCAAGTTCGTCGTTTACAGGGTGAGTTAGAAAACTTTGAGACTGCTATTGTTGAGGCAACTTCAAATCAAGATGAACCAACTCAAGCTTATTCAATTCTTGAAGAAAAACTTGAATCTCTGCAGGAAAATCTTAAAGAGATTGAAGATGAACAGATTTCAGTTAGTGAACGTCTTGCACGAATTGAGAAAGATGATATCAATGCACGTCAAAAGGCAAATGTATATGTTAATCGTCTCCATACAATCAAGAGATATATGGAAAAACGGAACCTACCTGGTATTCCACAAACTTTCTTGAAGTTATTCTTTACAGCAAGTAATAATACGGAAGATCTAATGGCTGAATTAGAGCAAAACTTAGTTAATATAGAATCAGTTAACCGTATTCTTGAAATTGCAACGAATGATATGGAAGCTTTAGAAGCGGAAACTTATAATATTGTACAGTATGCAACTTTGACAGAACAATTATTACAATATTCTAACCGCTACCGCTCATTTGATGAACGCATTCAAGAAGCATTTAACGAAGCTTTAGATATTTTTGAGAAAGAATTTGATTATCGCGCTTCGTTTGACAAGATTTCTCAAGCATTGGAAGTGGCAGAGCCTGGTGTAACCAACCGCTTTGTTACCTCATATGAGAAAACACGTGAAACAATTCGTTTCTAAAATAATAAAAAGATTTGATTTTGTGAGAAGCAAAATCAAATCTTTTTTAGGCTCTTTGTCAACTGTAGTGGGTTGAAGAAAAGCTAAGCTCGAGAAAGGACGAAATTTGTCCTTTCTTTTTTGATGTTCAGAACGATAAAAATCC
>CAUQZY010000044.1:0-15117 GCA_963522395.1 uncultured Streptococcus sp. | reverse complement strand
GTCACTGCAAAATCAGGTCCAAAGCCATCATTTACCAAGGTGTCTTCCTTGCGGTCCGTATCACGGACAAAACGATAAGGAGAGTTCTTGTGGTCTTGTTCCACTGTCCACAGATGGAGAATCTCCTTAGTCGCTGCAACAAAAGTCTCATCAAACTGACTGGTCTCACCAGTCTCTTTCCAAAGGAGATAAGCCAGCTGCAAAGGATAACAAAGCGAGTCCACCTCGTACTTGCGCTCCCAAATCCAGCCATTAAGGTCTGTTTGGTCAGTCTCATGGTGACCCTTCCAGTTTTCCTCAATGTTAAATGAGTTGGCATAAGGATCTTTGAGCACCAAGGTCATCTGACGCTTGACCAAACCTGCAATGGTCTGGCGCAGGAGGGGATCTCTTTTAGCCACATGCAGGTAGGGTCTGAGTTGGGCTGTCGAATCTCGAAGCCACATGGCAGGAATATCTCCTGTGAGTACAAAGGTTGAACCATCTTCTAGGATTTCAACCGTATTGTCCAAGGTGTCGGTGTAGCAACGCTCGAAAACATCCACCCACTCTGGATGGTCCTTAGCCCGCTCTGCTACTTCATCTAGCCATTCTCTAACAATTTCTTTTGAATAAATCATCGTGCAGTTTCCTCTTTCAAACAAGTTTCATTTTCAGTATATAGCTTTTGAGACAGAAAATACATACACAAATGATAGTCATTTTTCTACAAAATCAAAATCTGCTTTTTTTATGTTTCTTTGGGGCTTCCTAACCCTTATATCACGCGCTTTTGAAGAAAAAATACTAACATTACTTTTTACTACTTGCTCCCCCAAAGTACGCAAAAAGGGGAGCAAAAAAGCCCCACAAAAGGGCTAAGATTTAACGAGTTCAGCAGGCAAGAAACTAGCACGGTCAAACGTGCTTTTTTTGCTGGTAGGTTCATTATACCACGTAGAATATAACTCATATCAAAAAGCACTTAGATTTCTCTAGGTGCTGGAATAGGCGGGACGGGAATTCCCCGCTTTTCAGATACCCCAAGGGGTGCGTAGTTCCCGATATTTCTCTACTTCTATTCTTATCTATATTATACACCTTTTCTAGGCCTTTTCAACCACAAAAGTCCCCAGATTCGTTTCTAAGGGCGTAGTTTATCCATGGTGTTTTAGTTGTCCAGTACGAAACCAAGCGAAATAGGGGGCGAATATGAAGCCTTAGCCTACTTATACACTTCTAGCTCTCCGTTCTGGTGGATTCTCGCAAAGTTTAAAACAGCTATCTGTTTGTATCGATGATAAGTAGTGGAGCTAGTACCTGCCATTTCTACGCATTCGCTCATTGTTTTCTTTCTCATATAACAATAATGGATAATAAAGTATTTTCTGGCTCGCTTGTTCTCTATGCTATTGATGTCGTGGACGAATATTTCCAATCCCTCACGGATTGCTTTTTCATGTTCACCGCTCAATTTCCACTGATCAGGTAAGATAAGTTCCCAAGCCTCTTCATCTATCGTAACTTGGTTTTCACTTCCTGCCATCCTCTGGAATCTCAGAAAGTAAGTCATCCGCTCTCTGACGTTCATCATCGTTTTAAACTTATCCAGCTCCATTAGTTCGCTCCTTTATTGTGGTGGTATATCCCAAACAATACAAGCCCCTACTGTGGTCTCTATGTAACCCCAAGCTTCTTTCTCACTCTTAAAGATCGTTACTACTTCTTTATTGCCTTTCCTATATTCTGGAACTCTTACTTCATATTCCCCATTCTCAAGAAAGGTCAGCCATACAATCGGCGTTATATCTTTAATAGTGTGTTCTTCCAATTTTTGCAGTCTTATCTTTAAACTTCTAACCATTCCCCTACCTCGTGTGTCATTCTGTCTAACTTATCTAAAAAAGGAGATTGCTCCCCCTCGTAAGATTTTAATATTGTGCTTCCATATTTTCATCTAGAAAATCTGAGTTTAAGAATAAAATCAATCCATCTACTCGTTGTTTTACAAATTTATCATCATCCATCAAGCGCTGGTAATTGATTTCATCAACCCCACGGCTAAACTTAGCCAACAAATCTTTCGTACGCTCACGGTTATCAATTGGAATATATTGGGCGATTTCAGCATTTTTAGGATTGCCATCTCCCCAGATATCCCCCACGGTGCTTCTAATAAGTGACAAAGCTGTCCAATCATCCTTGTAGTGGTCTATCAACGCCTTAGCCGTGGAAACTTCTAGCGCTTCTTTTTCCAATAGCTTTAAAGCATTTTGTAGGGCCGCTTGATAGCCGTAGTCAGTCAATTTTTTAACTTCATCTTCAGCACGATTACGTTCTACTTTTTCTAATAAACCATCTGATAATGCTTTCAACTCATTGTAGTAAGCTCCGTACCAGTTTTCCCACTTATATTTCAATTCTTCTAACTCATACGTCTTACCGTCTATGCTCAAATAATTGTTATTGCGGATTTCTTCCATCTTCCCAGAAAGGTTATAAATAGCCCCTTTTAGTGATTCTGTTTTTGCTAATACTGTGCTTTTCTTCATCTATTCAGCTCCTTCTACTTACTTATATAGCACCATCACACCAGTGATTGCTTCTGTATTATTGGTAGCCTCTGAATATTTCACGTCTACCACTTGGACAGTTGCCATGAAGTCGTTGATCTCTTTTTCAAAGTCTTCTAGTGTAGTAGCGTCCCAACGGTAATAATAAAATAATTTAATTTTCATAGTTCCACTCCTCGTTCTAATCTTTCTATCCGTGTTTGCAAGTCTTCTAATTCCATGCCACGGTATGCCATTTCTAATATTGTTTTAGCTGCCTGTACTCTTGCGTAGGGGCTTTTTTCTGGATCATCTGCCACCTCGTACAAGACTTCAACTGCACGCCCACTGGCCTGTAATAATAGGCTTGTCGTTCGTCCTATCATGTCTTGTCTTAGCTTTTGATATTCGTTGAGAAAATTCCTATCTTTAAGATACCTATACGCCGTATTTTTGGCGATTCCTGATTTTTCAATAGCTTTTGTAATACTTGGTTCACTAATCAAAGCCATCAAAAAGTATTCTTGTTTTGGTTTTAATTTTTCAATAGCTTTCTACCTCCTGTTAATTTAAATGCTCACATCATCGATAAAGAAAATAGGATTGATATATTGTGCTTTATACTCTTCTGTAAGCCTAGCAATGTATTCATCGCATTCTGTTGAATCCTTAAAATCCCCACTATTGATAAACACAACCTTTTCACGATTTTTATTCTTTTGAATTCCTTCAAGACGTTTTACTTTATTTCCTAAACTCATGTCCATTCTCCTTCCGCCAAAACAAAAAAGGACACCGAAAAGCCTTTTAGCTTATTCAGTGCCCTCGGTTGTTCCGATAGACTCTATTTCTTTGTTTCAGTTCGCACCAAGTGGGAAAATCTACCATCTTGGAAATGCAAGGTCACACTCCCAAAAGTTGGGGGGGATTCTACTCCTATTTTACCACTTTTTGGGTATAAAATAAACCCTTTTTGTAGCAATTCATGAAAATCACCCATGTATTTACTCCTCTGTTTGCTTGCAGTCTTTGAAGCTCTCACAAATGCGCTTAAAGATATAGTTTAGCTTCTTATCTTCCACATACTCAGCTACTAGCGTCCCTTTGTTCTTATAAGTCAATGAGATTGCAGGTTGGTAATATGTTCCTGCCATATATCCCAGTAGTGCGTGACCTGCAACCATAGCAGTATCTAGGTCTTTAAATTCGTAAGTGAAAGTGAATGTTTTTGCTTTATCTGAAAATGTTTTTAATGTTATGTTGTTTTTCCTCCGTTTTTTATACTCTGATAGTCAATCCCCACAAGTTTTTTACGTTCATCGTGGATAATATATCCCTGTTGTATGGCTATAATTACAAAATGTTTTAGTAGTTGGTCTTCATGCTTCAAAGTCTGAATAAGCTCACTGTTTTTAAAAGTTTCCCAGTCAGAAATATAAGAAGCAACTCCTCCATCTTGTGGTGAAAGAAGATCCAACTTTCTTTCCTCCATCTTCTCGTATATCCTTTTTGTGCTATGCCTTAATCGTGGAGTTTTAGACAGTAATTCCCTAGATGGATTTCCAAAGTTCATACCTTGCCATGTACAGGTTAGCTTATCGAATACTAGATATCTTCTTGCTTTATCAAAAATATACCTCATCGGTTCGTTATCACCAGTCCACTTAATAACTTCTCCAATATTTTCCATGTAGGGCATTGTCTTGAATGCTAAAAAGTGCTTATCCTGGATAACTCGTTTTTTTAATCTCTTCTTTACCACCAGTTACCTACTCCATTTTTTTACAAGTTACACCCGCGCACCGTGGAAGTGTTGAAGGACAGGGTTACAGGGTTACAGGGGGCGTAGCTCAGTCGCCCCTGTTCCTGTACCTGTTCTTACTTCCACAATTCACGGACACTTGGACAAACTAGAATTGACGCTAGGCTATTCTAGTCGTGTCCCTGATTTTGTCCCTGTTTACATTGTAAAATTTTACAACGCTTTACAAATCTTTACGTATTCCAATAAACCCCATAAAACCAATGGTTTAAAGGTATTATTTATTAGTTTACAAATGTAAAAAAACGCTATTTTACATCTTTTACACCGAGTTGTAAAGAGTTGTAAATTTTACGTTTGTAAAGGTGTAAAATCTTGTAAAATTTTTACACTTTTTTTACAACTTTTTACAACTCTTTACATTGTAAAATTTACAAGTCTTTACACATTTTGAATTGCTAGTGAGCGGGGTTTTCTTGTATCAATCCATCTATAACCACTATGTTATTATCGGATTCATCAATCAATTTATCTAAGGTAGGTCTGCTGATTTTGGCAAAACGAGAAAGTTCTGACTTATTGGGTAATCTATTATTTACCTGTTCAAAGTCTGCTATCATAGATTTTAATTTATTCGTCGCTCTTTCTCTAATTTCTTCATTAGCCCACACCTTTTCTTTAATATCCTTTGGTAATGGTATTCCTGGTTCATGGTAAGCTAATATTTTCTCCTTATCGTTTATCAACTGTGGATAGTAGAAAAGAAAATTTTTCTCCCCGTCATAATCAACTTCCGAGGTGACCGCTTCAAGTCTCCAATAAGTTCGCGTTTTTAACGGCCAATCTATGTTATCAAAAAGTCTTAGAATTTCCTGCGTCTGTTCAGTAGGTAAATGCTCTAGCGCTACCTCAATATGATTTCGTAAATCCTCGCTTGTTGCTCTCTTGTTTTTAAAACTGATATAATCATTTGTTACGTTTAGCTGAAAATATCTTTTATTGTGCGTAGTCATTACATTCTTGGCCAAATCCCAGACGGCTTCTAGCCTCTCTAGGCGTAACAATTCGGGATCTAATTCCATCTTGAAAAATTCCAACAAGCTATCGCAATGAGCTAGAGACTCTGACCACTGCGCAAAGTCTGAACTTTCCGTAGTCCCTTTCGGTCTATCTCTATGACTTTGTGTATAGATCAGACCACCGCCTACGTGTTGGTTAATCTGTTGTAAATAATCCCCTAAGGAGCCCCCAAACTGTAGTAATTTTAAATTATCAATACTATCAATAATAACCACTTGAAAAACATTGTTTGGTACTTTATCTTTTACAACCTTGGCCAAATCTTCTAAGGCCGTTGACTTTGGAAGAGTTAAGATAGAAATATTGTCAAGATCTTTTTGCTCAACTTCTAAAAGTTGGGCAATCTGCATGAACTTACTAAAACAGTCGTTTTCTTTATGATTCGTATTGATATACAAGACGTTGAAAGATCTTTTGCTCTTCCACTCTAACCAATTACTCCCCTGAGCTAAAGATAGGGCTAGAGAAATAACTACACTAGTCTTTAAGGATCTTCTTGGTGCCGTTATGCCCAATACTTGCCCACGTCTCAACAATCCTGTCAAAATGCTAGCAGATGGCCCTATTGTCTCAGCAGGAACTTGTCCAAGTTTTTTTATTTCTGTCATTAGTTATCCTTTCTGGCTTTTCAATCGTTTCTTTTTCAGTTTCTTTAATTGTTGTAACTCTTTACGTTGCTCAAGAGTTAGTTGTCTATTTTTCCAAGTGTAGCCGTTGGTAGTCCGAACGGATCTTCTCTGTCCTGGGAATCTTTCAAAGCTAGCCATTCTCCACCCCCATAAACTTCATCAAGTCAGAAATTCTATAATAGATTTTCCTAGTATCTTCTAGGGGCGGCTGATACCGTCTTAGCCCTGCTTTTTCCCATTTTTGGAGTGTCATATATTTTATATCTAACTCATCCATGACTTCCTGGGCTGAGATTAAACCTGTCAGTCGTGGTTTGAGTCTATCACGCGCTTCAAGGTATCTTTCCACTACCTCCAGAATGCCATGTGCTAGGTCTTGCTCACTTTCTCGGCTTAGGCTAAACATATCCGCCTACCTCCTTCAAGGTTTCTTTGTAACTCTCTAAATCAGCATTTAAAAGGACAGTTAGGCGTTTCTGTTCTTCCTGTACTTGGTTATAGAATGCCTTCGCTCCGTCCAGTAGCTCCTCTTTGTTAGCAGGGATAAAATATCCTCTAAATGTTCCATGGCGAACCCCAACAATAGGAACGCTATGGCGCGTGATTAGACGGCTGATAATATCTTGCACGGTTCTTTCTGCCAGCTTAGTGATCAAGCTGATTTCTGCCCCTGTTATGGAGTTCTCAGCCCCTACCTTGATTAGTCTTAATACTCTCTTATCATTATCTGATAGACTCATTCGGTTCCTCCCCATACGTTGACCCCTGCAAGCTGAATATAACGCCCATAGTAGAGGCTTAAATCCTCGCTAGGTGTTTCTATCGTCTGTTGGTTTTCTCGCTCAAATTGGGCGCTTTTTTTGCGGTCTCGGTGGTTTAGATAAAGCAATATGCCAATCAATACCACGGTAACAAAAATCGCCTGTGTGTTACTTAAATCTAGTTCGTTCATGTTATGCCCTCGCTTGATAATTCTTGATAAATTCCACTTGTTTTTCACGTTTCATCTTCAGGTATTCGTCTACCTCCTCAGTGCTTACTTTTCTATCTACAAAATCAGAAATAAACTGAAAGAGGTTTGGGTGTTTTGCCTTAATTTCTGCCATTAGTTCATCAAATTCTGCTTGTGTCATGTTGTCTAAATCTAGTGTCATTTTAATAGCCCTCTTTTATCTAAATCATCAATTACTAAATCCCGTAAATATGTCCATGTTGAAGCGGTCTTGTGAATGATACCATTGCTTAATTTATTCTCTTTTACAACTTGGTCTAAGAAATTGAATAGCAACCAGTCAGGGGCTTTACCGTGTCTGGTTACACATTCATCGTCATATTTTTTTAATTCTCCAAGTAAGTTCTCAACATTCGCATTGAAAAACTCTTTATGGCTCGCTTCTTGCTTCTTGTACGCTTCAGATAATTTATAAAACCTTACCCATAGCTGACTGATTACTGAATTACAATCTTCAGCAATTTCCGTTGCTCCAATATGATTCTTAGACTTATGCCACTCTGATAAAATTTCCAGTTTTTCCTCAATGAGTTGCAACTCATGTCCAAAATCTTTAAAAAATGTATCCATGTTTTTTACCTCTGTTTCTATGTTGTGTAATTGCCCTAAGAGCTTTTTAATGCCTTTTACTATCCAGATTATCCTCACACTCAAAGTTGGGCGATGGCGAGTGTGGGGATTTTGAATGGTTGTTTCTTATACAGTTTTTCTTGTAATTCCTAGCCTCACGCTCTCGGTCGCCAAATTTCTGAACGCGGGGCTTTTTGAGTTGTTTCTTATAACGCTAATCCTCACGCTCAGACTCGCCAAATTGAAAGCGTGAGAAAGTACCAGTTTTAAGAGTTGGCGCTCTCCGTATGGTCAAATTGCCCTAAATATGCTATAATCTAGGTATAAATCTTTACTAAAACCTCTTTGATAATAGCTTGCCTGCTTTTTGTTAAATTCGTTTTAGTGTTAGTGTGAAAGGCTCTGCGGTGTGGTTATTGCTAAGCCTTTTTTGTTGCTATCACGCGCTTCTTTGGCGTGTTTTTTTATTTCTGAATGTCATAGCCTTGATTTCTTAATAGCTCCTTTCTATTCTGGCCGGAAATTTCTTCCGAGTAGTTCAATCCCCAGTGGTAAAGCACCACTTAAGAAATCTGTAAATGTAGCGTAGTATTGCGATAGGTTTGCTCCTTTCTAACTATAAAATAGTTCATCTATGGTTATATCTGATTTGATTTCTGCAACCATTGACTTGATCGCTAGGCGTTCTTTGTCATTGAATGGCGTTTTACCTAATTCTTTGTTGTTGTATGACTGCAAAGAAATTTTTAGCTTGTCCGCCATTTGCTGCTGAGTTAGTCCTAACATAACCCGATAGCCTCGTAGTTTGCTCATAGGTTTCCCCCTTTCTAAAAAATCCCCCTCCATGAATAGATTGAAAGTGTGAAAGATTGGAGAGGGAAAATTTGATATAGTTTTCTATATCCTGATTTTTATTATATATAGTTTTTTATCACTTGTCAACAATATTTTTAAAAAATATATAGTTTTCTTTGATTTTTTAAAATCTCTTGTGTATAATCAACTATGAAAGGTAACGAAAATTATGAATAGATTGAAAGAATTGCGAAAAGAAAAAGGTCTGACTCAAGAAGAGTTATCCAATGAAATAGGTACTACTAAACTAACTATTTCAAATTGGGAAAACGAAAAGCACTCTATTGGATCCGAAAAGGCTAAACTGCTAGCCGACTTATTCAATGTATCCGTTGGATACTTGTTAGGGCACAGTGAGTATAGAGACAGCCAAGAAGCAAGTTATCAACTTTACCAAAAGGATCCCGATGATCCAAATAACCATGTAAAGGCTAGGGTTTATTCTATTCTTGGAGATGATTTAATGAAGGTGCTGGAAGAGCGATATATAACTGGTCATGATGAGCCTGATTATTCTAATCTTACTTCATTCTTATCTGCAGTAAATCAGCTTTCATATACCGATGAAGAAGAGTTATTACTAAATTATGGAATACTCCCTAAGGAAGATAAAAAGATAATAAAGAATCTGGTTTCTGATATGGCTGAAAAAGTAAAAATGGCTATTAAGATTAAGGAGGAACAAAAGAAAGAGAAAGAAAAAGAACCATGGAGGAAAGGATTCTAAACCCACGCGCCACAATGTTCAACAATCATTAAGCGCGTGTGCGAATGCGTGTGCGAATAATCTACTTTCAAAAAACCTTTAATAGCACTGTTAGCTAACTAAAAATAAACTATTTTTCCCGCGCGTGTGCGAATGCGTGTGCAAATTGATTGGAGAAAAAATGAGAAAATACGATATACCAAAATTGTTATTATCAGGGGAGAACCAAGGTGTTGAATTCAAAGAAGCTAAAAATTCTTTCCCTAAAGACGGTATGAAAACAATTTGTTCCTTCGCTAATACAAATAATGGTCTGTTAATTCTAGGTGTCTCAGAGAATACAAAGAATAAAGATTTTTATATTTCTGGAGTTAATGATCCCGATAAAGTACTGGACGAATTATATAGTTTACTCAATAACCCTAATAAAATTAATAGAAATGTGATTAATGAAGAAAGTGTTGAAGTCGTAAATATAAAAGGAAAAGAGATTGTCATTATCCCCGTTAACAAGGTAGACTACAAGGATAAACCTATATATCTTAATGACAACATAGCATCTACCTATTTTCGTCAGGGGACTGGTGATTTTAGATGTTCACAAGAACAAATCAACTCTATGTTAAGAGATTCCGCTAAGGAAAGTTTTGATAGCACACTTATTCAGGATTTTTCTATTTTAGACTTAGATACAGAAACAATAAAGCTATATAGAGAAAAATTTGATAATATAAATGCGGAGCACCCTTTTTCAAAATTGGATAACGAACAATTTTTAATAAAAATAAATGCTTTACGAAGAGATCGCAAGGACGATAAAATAAAACCAACAGTTGCTGGACTATTAATTTTTGGTACACATAATTCAATAAAAGAGTTTATTCCACACTATAACGTAGAATATGTTCTAAAAGAGTTTTCTGAAAACAATCGCTTTAAAGATCGTGTGATTTATGATGGTACATGGGGGGAAGATAATCTTTTTAATTTCTTTTACCTAGTTATTGAAAAATTATATCTAACTTTAAATGACAACTCTAACATTCAAGAAAATTCTATGAATAGAATTGGAATTTCAAAATTACGAATTGCAATTCGCGAGGCATTCATTAATAGCCTTATTCATAGCGACTATAAAAGCGAAAAAGGGATAATGATAATTAGATATCCCGACAGGTATATATTCACAAATGGCGGAACACTTAGAATTGACATAAAGGACTTTTTTAGTGGGGCACATTCTGATCCAAGAAACTACTTAATACAAGAAATTTTTAGATTTTTAAATTTATGTGAAAAAGCGGGAACTGGTATACCCAAAATAATGGAAGCAGTTAAAGAGAGTCATTTAAAGTATCCCAATTTACGAACTGAATTAGACTCAGTTGAACTTACATTATGGGATACTTCCCTTATAGATAACCTGGATATTGATAACGAATATGAGAAAAAAATATTAGAATTAATAATCGAAAACCGTTTCATAACAAGAGAGACTTTGGAAGAAAAACTAAAAATCCACAAAAATACAATTTTAAAATATTTAAAGAAATTAGTGGAAAAACAAGCTATCGATAAATTCAAATCCGGTAGACAATACGTATACTTTATTGCACAAAACCAAGATCCTGAATTTCAAAAATATAACCACATTGATGCTATGTATTCTCTACTGGAAGAAATGAAACGAAAATAAGGGGGGCTCGTAGCCCCTAGCATGATATAAAACCTTTTTGATAATGGCTTGCCTGCTGATGTATTTTAGAAAGGTTTATCATCATGAAAATAACTGAAGTTATAAAAAAAGACGGTAGTAAAGTCTATCGTGCTAATGTATATCTAGGAGTTGACCAGGTAACAGGAAAGAAAGTAAAAACCAAAGTAACAGGTCGGACACAAAAGGAAGTTAAGCAGAAAGCCAATCAAGAAAAAATAGCTTTTCAAAAAGCAGGATCTACCAGACAAAAGGCTATTACCATAAAAAACTATCAAGAATTGGCAACTCTCTGGTGGGAAAGCTATAAGAATACAGTTAAGCCAAACACTCAAGGAAACGTTAGAGCGCTAATAGATAATCACATATTGCCTACTTTCGGGGAGTATAAGCTCGATAAGCTCACTACTCCACTTATTCAGTCAATTATCAATAAACTTGCTGATAGGGCTAATAGAGGGGAAGAGGGCGCTTTTCTACACTATGATATGATACACGCTTTAAACAAACGTATCTTACAGTATGGCGTAACCATGCAAGCGATACCGTCCAATCCTGCGCGTGATGTGGTTTTACCTCGTAACACTCAGAAAGCAAAGCGACAAAAGCTAAAGCACTTTGATAATCAAGAGTTAAAAAAGTTTCTTGTTTATCTCGATAATTTAGATAGTTGTAAATATCGTTATTACTATGATGTAACGCTCTATAAGTTCCTACTGGCAACTGGTTGCCGTATCAATGAGGCTCTAGCGCTTAGCTGGTCTGATATTGACTTAGACGGTGCCATTGTACACATCACCAAAACACTAAATCGGAATTTAGAAATCAATAGCCCAAAATCTAAGTCTAGTTATCGGGATATAGATATAGATCAAGAGACTGTTAGCATGCTGAAGCAGTACAAACTACGCCAAACTAAAGAGGCTTGGAAGATAGGGCAACGTGAAAGTGTAGTATTTTCTGACTTCATTCATGAATATACTAGCATTGTAAAACTTAAAAAAAGATTACTAACACATTTTAAACGCGCTGATGTTCCGAATATAGGTTTTCATGGTTTCCGTCATACTCACGCTAGTTTACTGCTTAACTCTGGAATACCTTACAAGGAACTCCAACACCGTCTAGGTCACTCTCAAATCAGCATGACCATGGACACATATAGCCACCTCTCAAAAGAGAACGCAAAAAAAGCAGTATCATTCTACGAAACTGCACTAAAAGCACTATAAGGGGAGCAAAAAGGGGAGCAAATTCAAAAATTAACAATTCAAGACAAAGCAAAAAGCCAATAGCAACAGGGTTTTTGTTAGATTTATTTTAAAAAAGGCTCATTTTTCTACAAAATAGTTATCTTTGAAACTCCTTTTCTAAAGGCCTTCTTTTTCTGATATAATGTAGAAAAACAGCTAAAGGAAAGACTATGAAACCACTACTTGAAACCATCGATACCCGCTTTGGGACTGCTAGCAAGCATGCCTTTTCTCGGGGAAATACCCTGCCCTACACAGGCGTACCTTTTGGGATGAATTACTTTGTACCCCAGACCAGTGACCAGGAGGGAGCTTGGTTTTTCGATCCGCATCTGCCCATCTTTCAGGGGATTCGATTAACCCACCAGCCCAGTCCTTGGATCGGGGACTACTCTTGGCTCCTCCTGACACCTGTCACCGGCCAACTGGGTGGAGACAGCCTCTTCCATCGCCAATCTTCCTATGACATGGATAAGGCCTCTTTCCAACCTCATTATCTGAAGATTTTCTCCCTGCGCTATCAGATTGAAAGCCAGCTTACACCGACTTGCTACGGTGCTTCTATTCGCTTAGAGCAAAAGCAAGGCAAAGCCCTCTCCCTCTATCTTCACGCAGCAGATGAACTGACAGTAGAACAAGTAAATAAGCGGACTCTTGCCCTGCGACAAGAAGGTAAAACTGAAACCAACAAAAATTCGCTAACGATGTTCACTGCCCTGCAAATGAACACGGATATTCTTGCTGTCAGCCAAGAAGACGGAGACTGGCGAATTGACTTAGCAAGTAGCCATGCTGAGATTCAGCTAGCGACTTCTTTCATCTCGCCTTCTCAAGCACTGCTTAATCTACCTCAAAAGGACTTTGATAGCTGTAAATCAAGTGCCCAAGCCGACTGGGAAAATCTCCTCCATCGTTTTGACGTTATCGAGACAGGAGAGACTGACCGAACCTTCTTTGACCACTGCCTTTACAGACTCTTCCTCTTCCCACAGACTTTTTATGAGGTTAATAAATCAGGGCAAGCCATCCACATGGATCTGGCAACTGGTACTGTCAAACCCGGTGTACTCTTTAGCAACAATGGCTTCTGGGATACCTTCCGCACCACCTTCCCCCTCTTTGCCCTTATCATACCAGAGCATTATCGTCTCCTTTTAGAAGGTTTTCTCAATAGCTACCGCGATACTGGTTTCCTTCCAAAATGGCTGGCTCCAGATGAACGTGGCATGATGCCTGGCACCCTTTTAGATGGTATTATCGCAGATAGCGCCTGCAAGGACATGGCTCCCGACTTGGAAGAAGAACTACTCCAGGCTATGCTTGAAACAGCCACCAAATCCGACCCTCTCGGCATCAATGGTCGTCACGGACTAGCCCAATACCAAGAGCTTGGCTACCTTTCTACCGACCACCACGAAAGCGTCAGTCATACTCTAGACTATGCCTATAGTGACTTTTGTATCGCTAGCTGTGCCGAAAAACTAGGGAAAAGAGAAATAGCTGAGACCTACATGTCTGCTTCACAAAATTACCGCCATCTATTTGATGCTGAGACAAGTTACATGCGAGCGCGAGACAAGCAAGGCAACTTTCGCCCTGACTTCTCTCCCTATAGTTGGGGACAAGACTATGCCGAATGTTCAGCCATCCAAGTAACCCTAGGTGTCCTCCACGACATCCCAGGCTTGATCCAACTTATGGGTGGAAAAGAAGCCTTTAGCAACTATCTTTTGAAAACCTGTCAAGATTCTCCTCTATTTGAGACAACAGGCTATGGTTACGAGATTCATGAAATGAGCGAGATGGCTACTGCTCCTTTTGGACAAATAGCCATTTCCAACCAGCCGAGCTTCCACATTCCCTATCTTTTCCGTTACAGCAACTACCCTGACTACACTGCCCTTCTTATCAAAACCTTATGTCAGAAAGCCTTTCACCCAAGCTGGCAAGCCTATCCTGGCGATGAAGACAATGGCAGTCTCTCTGCCTGGTACATCTGGTCGGCTCTCGGATTTTATCCGACCTGTCCAGGTAAACCCAGCTACGACCTCGGAATCCCTCTCTTTGACCACCTCCGAGTCTATCTGGCTAAAGAAGATAAATGGTTGGATATCCATACTAAACAAAATCACAGCCATTTTAACTTTGTAAAAGAATGTCGACTAGATAATACCTCTATAACTAGCATTCGACATCAAGACCTCTTAAAAGCTGATCAATTAACCTTTACCCTTAGCTGGTTACCAAGTCAGCCGTCCACTTCCTAAAATGCAAAAATCTCCTAGCAGGCTTTCCTGCTAGGAGATTTTCTTGTGAGAGGTACTTGTTTAAGCTTTGAAAATCGGATTTATCATCTGATGTTTATCAAACAATCTACCAATTAAGCTTCTTCGTCTTCTTTACGACGACGACCTGCAAGACCAAGACCAAGTAAAGCACTTGCTGCAGCTGCTACCATAGCTACAGTAGAATCTGCTGTACCTGTATTTGGTAACTCTTTAGCTACTTTACGAGCATTTGCTTGTGCTGATGTTGCTTGGCTAGCATTAGCTACTGCTTGAGTAGTTGCTGAATCTACAGCTGGTGTTTGAGCAGCTTGGTCGTTAGCTGGAGTTGCATGATCAGTTGATGAAGCAACTTTCGCCATAAAGCCTTCGATACGTTTAACCATTGCATCCACTTCTGCTTGACTTGCGTCTGCATTGGCAAATACTTTCTTAGCATCTGCTGATAATGCATTCGCTTCTTTTGCAGTTTCTGCATCAAGCTTAGTTGATTCTTTAATGATTAATTCATCTAATTGACGAATAGCACCTTCCAACTTCGCTTTATCCACTTTTGTATCAGTGTTAGTAGCTCCGTTATTGCCAGAAGTTCCGTTACCGTTACCACTGTTATTGCCGCCACCATTTGATGGTACATATAGACGTTGTTTGAAGATATCTTTAGATGCGATTGTGTAAACTTTACCATCTTTAGTAATTACAGTTGCATTTCCTGCTTTG
>CAUQZY010000043.1:0-15230 GCA_963522395.1 uncultured Streptococcus sp. | reverse complement strand
GTATCGATGGACTTGTTCACGTATCACAAATTTCACACAAACGTATTGAAAATCCTAAAGAAGCTCTTAAAGTTGGTCAAGAAGTTCAAGTTAAAGTTCTTGAAGTTAACGCAGATGCAGAGCGCGTATCACTTTCTATCAAAGCTCTTGAAGAGCGTCCAGCTCAAGAAGAAGGACAAAAAGAAGAAAAACGTGCTGCTCGTCCACGTCGTCCAAAACGTCAAGAAAAACGTGATTTCGAACTTCCAGAAACACAAACAGGATTCTCAATGGCTGACTTGTTCGGTGATATCGAACTTTAATCAAATTGAAAATTCACAAAATCCTTTGTTTTCTAAACAAGGGATTTTTCTTTTGTCTGTAAGCCTTTTTTGATATAATAGTTCTATGTTAGAATCAGAAAAACAATCACGTTATCAATTGTTAAATGAAGAGCTCTCTTTTTTATTGGAAGGTGAAACCAATGTTTTGGCTAATCTTTCCAACGCCAGTGCTCTTCTAAAATCACGTTTTCCTAATACCGTATTTGCAGGTTTTTATTTGTTCGATGGAGAGGAATTGATTTTAGGTCCCTTCCAAGGAGGTGTTTCCTGTATCCGTATTGCACTAGGCAAGGGTGTTTGTGGGGAGGCAGCTCACTTTCAGGAAACTGTTCTGGTTGGAGATGTGACGACCTATCCCAACTATATTTCTTGTGATAGTAGTGCTAAAAGTGAAATTGTTGTGCCGATGATAAAGAATGGTCAATTACTTGGAGTTCTGGATCTGGATTCTTCAGAGATTGATGATTATGATGCTATGGATCGAGATTATTTGGAACAATTTGTCGCTATTTTGCTTGAAAAGACAGAATGGGACTTTACAATGTTTGGGGAGAAAGCCTAATGTATCAAGCACTTTATCGAAAATATAGAAGTCAAAACTTCTCCCAGTTGGTTGGGCAAGAAGTTGTGGCTAAGACTCTTAAACAAGCAGTAGAACAAGAGAAAATAAGTCATGCCTATCTTTTTTCTGGTCCACGGGGAACAGGAAAAACCAGTGTAGCTAAGATTTTTGCCAAGGCTATGAACTGTCCAAATCAAGTGGGTGGTGAACCTTGTAATAACTGCTATATTTGTCAAGCAGTGACGGACGGTAGTTTAGAAGATGTCATTGAAATGGATGCGGCTTCTAATAATGGGGTGGATGAAATCCGTGAAATTCGTGATAAATCTACCTATGCGCCTAGCCTTGCTCGTTATAAGGTTTATATCATAGATGAGGTTCACATGCTGTCTACAGGAGCTTTTAATGCCCTCCTAAAGACGCTGGAAGAGCCAACACAGAATGTGGTCTTTATTTTGGCCACTACTGAATTGCACAAGATTCCTGCCACTATTTTATCTCGTGTGCAACGTTTTGAGTTTAAATCGATTAAGACACAGGATATTAAGGAACATATCCACTATATTTTAGAAAAAGAAAATATCAGTTCTGAACCAGAGGCTGTGGAAATCATTGCTAGACGGGCTGAAGGTGGAATGCGAGATGCCTTGTCTATTTTGGATCAAGCCCTGAGTTTGACACAGGGAAACGAGTTGACGACTGCCATCTCTGAAGAAATTACAGGAACTATTAGTCTGTCAGCCTTGGATGATTATGTGGCTGCCTTATCTCAGCAGGATGTTCCCAAAGCCTTAGCTTGCTTAAATCTTCTCTTTGAGAATGGTAAGAGCATGACTCGTTTTGTGACCGACCTTTTGCACTATTTAAGAGATTTGTTAATTGTTCAAACAGGTGGAGAAAACACTCATCATAGTCCAGTCTTTGTGGAGAATTTGGCAATTCCTCAAGAAAATCTGTTTGAAATGATTCGCTTAGCGACAGTCAGTTTAACAGATATAAAGTCTAGTTTACAGCCTAAGATTTATGCTGAGATGATGACTATCCGTTTGGCAGAGATTGAGCCTGAATCAGCTCTTTCAGGGGCGGTTGAACATGAAATTGCTGCACTGAGACAGGAAGTTGCGCGTCTTAAGCAAGAACTTGCAAATGTGGGAACCGTACCCAAGCCAACAAGTCCAGTACCTACCCGCCCAGCAACAGGTAAGACAGTCTATCGTGTAGATCGCAATAAAGTTCAATCTATCCTACAAGAGGCCGTCGAAAATCCTGATTTAGCACGTCAAAACCTGATTCGCTTGCAGAATGCCTGGGGAGAGGTGATTGAAAGTCTTGGAGGTCCTGATAAGGCTCTGCTAGTTGGTTCTCAACCGGTTGCGGCCAATGAACACCATGCTATTCTTGCTTTTGAGTCTAACTTCAATGCTGGTCAAACCATGAAACGAGACAATCTTAACACCATGTTTGGCAACATCCTCAGTCAGGCAGCAGGTTTTTCACCTGAGATTTTAGCCATTTCCATGGAGGAATGGAAAGAAGTTCGCGCAGCCTTTTCAGCCAAAGCCAAATCTTCTCAAACTGAAAAAGAAGCAGAAGAAAGCCTGATTCCAGAAGGATTTGAATTTTTGGCTGATAAAGTGAAGGTAGAGGAAGACTAAAGAAAGATTTCATGATACAATAAGTTTATGAATAGACAACAATTTATTATCATCGCGCTGTTTACAGCTGCTGAGACCTATTTTTTCAATGAAGCTTGGATGACTGGTCGCTATATTATGGCAGCCTTTTGGGCCATTTTGCTTTTTAGAAATTTTCGAGTCAGTTACTTGATGGGCAAGATTGTAGATGTCATTGACCAGCACTTGAAAGGAAAAGACTAGTCCTCAGCTTCTAGACAAAATCAAAGCCTTTTAGGCTTTTTTTTGTTATACTATAAAAGTATATTTATTGACCTTTTACCGTATTTTCTAGGGAAATTAAGTATGTTTCTAGTAAGTACTGTAAAGGCCTTGAAAAAGAAAGGAACTATCATGTCAGTATTAGAGATCAAAGATCTTCACGTTGAGATTGAAGGAAAAGAAATTTTAAAAGGGGTTAACCTGACCCTGAAAACAGGCGAAATCGCCGCTATCATGGGACCAAATGGTACTGGTAAATCGACTCTTTCTGCCGCTATCATGGGAAATCCAAACTATGAAGTTACCAAAGGTGAAGTCTTGTTTGACGGCGTAAACATCCTTGAATTGGAAGTTGACGAGCGTGCGCGTATGGGACTTTTCCTTGCTATGCAATACCCATCAGAAATTCCTGGAATTACCAACGCTGAGTTTCTTCGTGCAGCCATGAATGCTGGTAAAGAAGACGATGAGAAGATTTCAGTTCGTGAGTTTATTACTAAACTAGACGAGAAGATGGAATTGCTCAACATGAAAGAAGAAATGGCAGAGCGTTACCTCAACGAAGGTTTCTCTGGTGGTGAGAAAAAACGTAATGAAATTCTTCAACTCTTGATGTTGGAACCAACTTTTGCCCTTTTGGATGAGATTGACTCTGGTCTCGATATTGACGCTCTTAAGGTTGTATCTAAAGGTGTCAATGCCATGCGTGGTGAAGGTTTTGGTGCTATGATCATCACTCACTACCAACGTCTTTTGAACTACATCACACCAGACGTGGTACACGTCATGATGGAAGGTCGTGTTGTCCTTTCTGGTGGTCCAGAATTGGCTGCGCGTTTGGAACGTGAAGGATACGCAAAACTAGCTGAAGAACTTGGCTACGACTACAAGGAAGAATTGTAATTCCCTCGTATCTTTTAGGAGAAGTAAATGACTAAAGAAAATATTAAACTTTTTTCAGAAATGCACGCTGAACCAAGCTGGTTGGCTGATCTCCGTCAAAAAGCTTTTGACAAGATTGAGACTTTGGAATTACCAGTTATTGAGCGTGTCAAATTCCACCGTTGGAATCTGGGTGATGGAACGATTACAGAAAGTGAGCCATCAGCAAATGTTCCAGATTTCACTGCACTAGATAACCACTTGAAGTTGGTGCAAGTAGGAACTCAAACTGTTTTTGAGCAAATTCCAGTTGAGTTGGCTGAACAGGGTGTTGTCTTTACAGACTTCCATTCAGCTTTAGAAGAGATTCCAGAGCTTATTGAGGAATTCTTCATGTCATCCGTTAAATACGATGATGACAAGTTGGCAGCTTATCACACTGCTTACTTTAACAGTGGTGCTGTTCTCTACATTCCTGATAACGTTGAAATTAAAGAGCCAATCGAAGGAATTTTCTATCAAGACAGCGATAGTGATGTGCCGTTTAACAAGCATATTATGATTATCGCTGGTAAAAACTCTAAGATTAGTTATCTGGAACGTTTAGAGTCACGCGGTGAAGGAAGTGCCAAAGCAACCGCAAATATCACAGTGGAAGTAATTGCACGTTCTGGTGCGCAAGTGAAGTTTGCTGCGATCGACCGTCTAGGTGAAAACGTCACTGCTTACATTAGTCGTCGTGGTAAACTAGGCAACGATGCAAGTATTGACTGGGCAATCGGTGTCATGAACGAAGGAAATGTCGTTGCGGATTTTGATAGTGACTTGATTGGTAATGGTAGCCATGCAGATCTTAAAGTAGTAGCTCTTTCAAGTGGCCGTCAGGTACAAGGGATTGATACCCGAGTAACAAACTATGGTTGCAATTCTATCGGAAATATTCTCCAACATGGGGTTATTCTTGAGAAAGCAACTTTAACTTTCAACGGTATTGGCCACATCATCAAGGGTGCTAAAGGGGCAGATGCGCAACAAGAGAGCCGTGTTCTTATGCTGTCAGACCAAGCGCGTTCAGATGCTAACCCAATTCTTTTGATTGATGAAAATGACGTAACTGCAGGGCACGCAGCTTCTATCGGTCAGGTAGATCCAGAAGACATGTACTACCTCATGAGCCGTGGTTTGGATAAGGCAACTGCAGAACGCTTGGTTGTTCGTGGTTTCCTTGGATCCGTTATCGTTGAGATTCCAGTCAAGGAAGTTCGTGATGAAATGATTGCAACTATCGAAGAAAAATTGTCAAAACGCTAAGGGGTAGCCTATGTTAGATGTAGAAGCGATTCGCAAGGATTTTCCGATTTTAGACCAGATTGTCAACGATGAACCTCTGGTCTATCTGGACAATGCTGCGACGACACAAAAACCACTAGCAGTTCTGGAGACAATCAACCGCTACTATGAGCAGGACAATGCCAATGTTCACCGTGGTGTTCATACCTTGGCTGAGAGAGCAACAGCTTCTTATGAAGCTGCTCGTGAAACCATTCGTAAGTTTATCAATGCAGGCTCTACAAAGGAAGTTCTCTTTACCAGAGGAACGACAACCAGTCTCAACTGGGTAGCGCGTTATGCTGAGGAAGTCTTGACTGAGGGAGACCAGGTTTTGATTTCTATCATGGAACACCATTCCAATATCATTCCATGGCAAGAAGCTTGTCGCAAGACTGGGGCAGAGCTTGTCTATGTCTATCTCAAGGACGGGGCTCTAGATATGGATGATTTGCGTTCTAAATTGACGGACAAGGTTAAGTTTGTCTCCCTTGCTCATGCTTCAAATGTTCTTGGTGTGGTCAATCCAATCAAAGAAATCACTCAATTGGCCCACCAAGTTGGAGCTATCATGGTGGTGGATGGCGCTCAATCTACACCTCATATGAAGATTGATGTTCAGGACTTGGATGTGGACTTCTTTGCCTTTTCAGGTCACAAGATGGCTGGTCCAACTGGTATTGGTGTTCTTTACGGCAAAGAAAAGTATCTAGAACAAATGTCACCAGTTGAATTCGGCGGTGAGATGATTGATTTCGTCTATGAGCAATCTGCTAGCTGGAAGGAGTTGCCTTGGAAATTCGAGGCTGGAACTCCTAACATGGCAGGTGCTATCGGACTTGCTGCTGCAGTGGATTATCTAGAAAACATCGGTATGGATACCATTGAATCTCATGAACAGGAATTAATCGCATACGTCTATCCAAAACTGCAGGCGATTGAAGGACTGACCATTTATGGTTCACAGGACTTGGCTCAACGTTCAGGTGTCATTGCCTTTAACCTAGGCGACCTTCATCCTCACGACCTTGCGACTGCTTTGGATTATGAAGGAGTGGCTGTTCGAGCAGGTCACCATTGCGCTCAACCCTTGCTCCAGTATTTGGATGTCCCAGCAACAGCTCGTGCAAGTTTTTATATCTACAATACCAAGGCAGATTGCGACAAGCTAGTCGATGCCTTACAAAAGACAAAGGAGTTTTTCAATGGCACTTTCTAAACTAGATAGCCTTTATATGGCAGTGGTAGCAGACCATTCGAAAAATCCACATCACCAAGGGAAGTTAGAAGACGCTGAACAAATCAGTCTCAACAATCCGACCTGTGGGGATGTGATCAATCTCTCCGTCAAGTTTGATGCAGATGACCGCTTGGAGGATATCGCTTTTCTGAACTCAGGTTGTACCATCTCGACTGCCTCTGCGAGCATGATGTCAGATGCAGTTTTGGGAAAGACCAAGAAAGAAATCTTAGAACTTGCGACTATTTTTTCTGAGATGGTTCAAGGGCAAAAAGATAACAGACAAGATAGTCTTGGCGATGCTGCTTTCTTGTCAGGTGTTGCCAAATTTCCTCAACGAATCAAGTGTGCAACTCTAGCTTGGAATGCCCTTAAGAAAACAATTGAAAATCAAGAAAAACAATAAGACAAGTTTCTTTTGTCTTATGAATCAGTAGAAATGAAGAATGAAAGAAAGGATATTATGGCTGAAGAAAGAGTAGAACCAAAACCAATTGATCTTGGTGAATATAAATTTGGTTTCCATGATGATGTAGAGCCTGTCCTATCGACAGGAAAAGGATTGAATGAAGATGTCATTCGTGAACTATCAGCTGCAAAGGGAGAACCTGAGTGGATGTTAGAATTCCGTTTGAAGTCTTATGAAACCTTCAAAAAAATGCCCATGCAAACTTGGGGAGCAGACTTGTCAGAGATTGATTTTGATGACTTGATTTATTACCAAAAACCATCTGATAAACCAGCTCGTTCATGGGACGACGTTCCTGAAAAGATTAAAGAAACCTTTGAACGTATTGGGATTCCAGAAGCTGAGCGTGCCTATCTAGCAGGTGCCTCTGCCCAGTATGAGTCAGAAGTGGTTTACCACAACATGAAGGAAGAGTTCCAAAAATTGGGGATTATCTTTACAGATACAGATTCTGCCCTCAAGGAATATCCAGACTTGTTTAAACAATACTTTGCTAAGTTGGTACCACCAACAGATAACAAATTGGCTGCCCTTAACTCAGCAGTATGGTCTGGTGGAACCTTTATCTACGTACCAAAAGGGGTCAAGGTAGATATCCCACTTCAAACTTACTTCCGTATCAACAACGAAAATACTGGTCAGTTTGAACGTACCTTGATTATCGTTGATGAGGGAGCAAGTGTCCACTACGTAGAAGGATGTACAGCGCCAACTTATTCAAGCAACAGCTTGCACGCTGCCATCGTAGAAATCTTTGCCTTGGATGGTGCTTATATGCGTTATACAACCATCCAAAACTGGTCTGACAACGTTTATAACTTGGTTACTAAGCGTGCTAAAGCCCAAAAAGATGCTACTGTTGAGTGGATTGATGGAAACTTGGGTGCCAAAACAACCATGAAATACCCATCTGTTTATCTAGATGGAGAAGGGGCACGTGGTACTATGCTCTCTATCGCCTTTGCCAATGCAGGACAACATCAAGACACGGGTGCTAAGATGATTCACAATGCTCCACATACTAGCTCGTCTATTGTGTCTAAATCCATCGCTAAAGGCGGAGGAAAGGTTGACTATCGTGGACAAGTAACCTTTAATAAAAACTCTAAGAAATCTGTTTCTCACATTGAGTGTGATACCATTATCATGGATGACTTGTCAGCATCAGATACTATTCCATTTAATGAAATTCATAACTCGCAAGTTGCTTTGGAACACGAAGCCAAGGTTTCTAAGATTTCAGAAGAACAACTCTATTATCTCATGAGCCGTGGTTTATCAGAATCTGAGGCAACTGAGATGATTGTCATGGGATTTGTAGAACCCTTCACTAAAGAACTTCCAATGGAATACGCCGTTGAGCTCAACCGCTTGATTAGTTACGAAATGGAAGGGTCAGTCGGGTAAAATTTGTTTTTAGATTTACCCCCAATCAAGTATCTTGAAGATGAATTTGTAACAAAAAAATCGCGGTTTAAAATCGCGATTTTTTTATAATCTTTCGTTGATGAAGCGGATAAACTGATTCCACCAAACTTTTAAGAAGAAGGCTTTTTCAACTTTCTTCTCTGCGACCATTTCGAAACTAGGACGTTCAGTGGTAATGTAACCTTGACCAATCAAGTCCTTGTCTTCGTAAGTCAAATGGCCAACCACTGTTCCAGCTTCAAGTGGTGCTGGGATTGCCTTAGAATCAGGTGTGAATTGAACAGATTGGGAAGATTGATTCCCAACACGTTCAATTAGAGAGATATCATCTTTGGCAACAGCAGCGACTGTATCTTCTTTTCCGTCTTGTACAGGGACTTTGCTATCTTGATAGGCATCCCCTTTTTGAACGATTTTGCGAAGTGTGAATGTAGAAGAAATATAATCCATTAGTGAAGATGTAGCTGTAAACCGAGCGTAAGGATTATTGGCTTGATGATCTGCATTCAAAACAACGGTGATAACCCTCATTCCTTTTTCGACAGTAGTACCAACAAAAGATTCACCAGCTTTGTCTGTCGTTCCTGTCTTCAGTCCGTCAAAACCACCACGGTAAGCAGGCATGCCTTCTAACATGTAGTTGGTCGAAGTGATTGTCATCCCAGCAAAAGTAGATGAAGGTTTTTTGGTGATTTCCAAGACTTGTGGGTATTTTTTGATGAGGTTACGAGCAACGATAGCAACATCATAAGCACTGAGCTTATTTTCATCATCTTTATTAGACCCTGGGTAAATGTTATCTCCTAGAGTCTCGTTGTTAAGACCAGTTGTATTGACAACGGTGGCATCTTTGATTCCCCATTCCAAGAGTTTTGCTCGCATCATATCGACGAAATCTTTTTCTGAGCCAGCAATTTTCTCAGCTAGAGCAATAGCGGCGCTGTTGGCACTAGATACCAGGGTTGCTTCCAGCAACTCTTCCACAGTATAATTACGGGCCTCCATAGGAACATTACTGGCTTCAGAATTAGTTGTTAATTTGTAAGGATAGTCAGAAATATCTACAGGAGTGGATAGTGTAATACTTCCGTTTTCCAAGGCTTCATAGACCAGGTAAACAGTAATCAATTTTGTGATTGAAGCGATTTCCACTGGCTGAGTTGCATCTTTTTCATAAAGTATTTTTCCAGTATTTGCTTCAACAGCAATGGCATGTTTTGCAGCAACATTAAAATCTTGAGCAGCAACAGTAGATGCTGAGCCAATAAGGGATAAGCTTAGTAGAGTTAAAATGATTTTTTTCATAGTAAGTTTATTCTAACATAAAGAAAAAAATATTCCCAGTTTCATGATAGAAGAAAGAAGCTTTTTTGAAAGTATGGTAAAATAGATGAATGGAGGTACCCCATGTTTCGTAAGAATAAATTATTTTTTTGGACCAGTGAGATTTTACTATTAACAATCATCTTTTATTTATGGAGAGAGATGGGAGCGATTATTACACCTTTTGTAAGCGTCGCAAACACCATCATGATTCCTTTTCTTCTAGGTGGTTTTTTATATTATTTGACCAATCCTATTGTAAATTTTTTACAAAAGTATTTCAAAATTAATCGTATCATTGGTATTCTACTAACCTTGTGTGCCTTGGTTTGGGGGCTTGTCATTGGGGTAGTGTATCTGTTACCGATTTTGGTTAATCAGTTGACCAGCTTGATTACGACTAGCCAGACTATCTATAGTCGTTTACAAGATTTGATTGTGGATTTATCTACTTATCCAGCCTTTCAAAATTTGGATATTCAAGCGACTATTCAACAGTTAAATTTATCCTATGTAGATATTTTACAAAATATCCTAAATAGCGTTACCAATAGTGTCGGAAGTGTCCTATCAGCTCTCTTTAGTACCGTTTTGATTATTATTATGACCCCTGTGTTTTTGGTCTATTTTTTGTTAGATGGTCACAAATTTTTACCGATGCTTGAGCGCACTGTTTTAAAGAGAGATAAGCTACATATTGCAGGCCTTTTAAAAAATTTGAATGCAACCATTGCTCGCTATATTAGTGGAGTCGCAATTGATGCGATTATTATTGGTTGTTTGGCCTTTATCGGATATAGCGTAATCGGTTTGAAATACGCTTTGGTTTTTGCCATCTTTTCAGGATTGGCCAATCTCATTCCTTATGTAGGACCAAGTATTGGTCTGATTCCGATGATTGTCGCAAATGTCTTTACTGATCCTCATAGAATGCTAATTGCAGTTGTTTATATGCTGATTATTCAGCAAGTGGATGGGAATATCCTCTACCCTCGAATCGTTGGTGGAGTGATGAAGGTTCATCCAATTACGATTTTGGTATTACTTTTGTTATCAAGTAATATTTATGGTGTCATTGGTATGATTGTCGCAGTACCAACCTATTCTATTTTAAAAGAAATTTCTAAGTTCTTATCTCGTTTGTATGAAAATCATAAAATAATGAAAGAACGAGAAATAGAATTAGCCAAGTAAAAGTCAGGAGACCCCTGATTTTTCTTTTTATAGTGATAGGGTTAGAAGTGCTGATTAGATTAGCTGATTAAGAATAATTCACAAAAACTTTGTAAAACACTTGCAATTTAGCTGAAATTTGATAAAATAGTAAGGAAAGTTAGACTGTATTGCCTACTGTCTATCTATAAAATATATTTTATTGGAGGCTTTTACTCAAATGGCAAAAGAAAAATACGATCGTAGTAAACCACACGTTAACATTGGTACTATCGGACACGTTGACCACGGTAAAACTACCCTAACTGCAGCTATCACAACTGTTTTGGCACGTCGCTTGCCTTCATCAGTTAACCAACCTAAAGACTATGCGTCTATCGATGCTGCTCCAGAAGAACGCGAACGCGGTATCACAATCAACACTGCGCACGTTGAGTACGAAACTGAAAAACGTCACTATGCTCACATCGACGCTCCAGGACACGCGGACTACGTTAAAAACATGATCACTGGTGCTGCTCAAATGGACGGAGCTATCCTTGTAGTAGCTTCAACTGACGGACCAATGCCACAAACTCGTGAGCACATCCTTCTTTCACGTCAGGTTGGTGTTAAACACCTTATCGTCTTCATGAACAAAATCGACTTGGTTGACGATGAAGAATTGCTTGAATTGGTTGAAATGGAAATCCGTGACCTACTTTCAGAATACGACTTCCCAGGTGACGATCTTCCAGTTATCCAAGGTTCAGCTCTTAAAGCCCTTGAAGGTGACTCTAAATACGAAGACATCATCATGGACTTGATGAACACTGTTGATGAGTACATCCCAGAACCAGAACGTGATACTGACAAACCATTGCTTCTTCCAGTCGAAGACGTATTCTCAATCACTGGACGTGGTACAGTTGCTTCAGGACGTATCGACCGTGGTATTGTTCGTGTCAACGACGAAATCGAAATCGTTGGTATCAAAGAAGAAACTAAAAAAGCAGTTGTTACTGGTGTTGAAATGTTCCGTAAACAACTTGACGAAGGTCTTGCAGGGGATAACGTTGGTGTGCTTCTTCGTGGTATCCAACGTGATGAAATCGAACGTGGACAAGTTATCGCTAAACCAGGTTCAATCAACCCACACACTAAATTCAAAGGTGAAGTTTACATCCTTACTAAAGAAGAAGGTGGACGTCACACTCCATTCTTCAACAACTACCGTCCACAATTCTACTTCCGTACTACTGACGTTACAGGTTCAATCGAACTTCCAGCAGGTACTGAAATGGTAATGCCTGGTGATAACGTGACTATCGACGTTGAGTTGATCCACCCAATCGCCGTAGAACAAGGTACTACATTCTCTATCCGTGAGGGTGGACGTACTGTTGGTTCAGGTATGGTTACAGAAATCGAAGCTTAATTCGATTTAGTTCCCAGAAGAACAATTATTTAAGTCAGACACTAAAAGAATCTTGCTTTGCAAGGTTCTTTTTTTCGAATATTGAACTAATACTCAATGAAAATCAAAGAGCAAACTAGGAAGCTAGCCGAAGGCCGCTCAAAACACTGTTTTGAGGTTGCAGATAGAACTGACGAAGTCAGTAACATCTATACGGCAAGGCGAAGCTGACGCGGTTTGAAGAGATTTTCGAAGAGTATAAAATTGAATTGCTTATAAAAAAGCTCTATACACCTGATGTACATAGAGCAATGGGGATTATTTGATATAGAGTTCTTGGTTTTTCAAGACAATTTCACGTACGCTTGCAAACTTTTTGAGTTTTTTGATTTCTTCTGGATGAGTGACGAGAGTGATAACATAACCTTCCTTGCCCATACGGCCAGTACGGCCAGCACGGTGTGTGTAGGTTTCGCTATCTCTAGGAACATCAAAGTTTACGACACATTCTAGGCTATCGATATCAATTCCACGAGCCAAAAGGTCTGTTGCAAGGAGTAGGGTTAGTTGCTTATATTTAAACTTTTCTAAGATGACTTTTCTAAATTTGACATTAACATCACTAGCTAGAGAAACAGCTAGGATATCACGATACTGTAATTTTTCCTCTGCACTTCCAAGGTCTGATAGGCTGTTAAAGAAGACTAGACCGCGGAAATCCTCTACATGAGCCAGTTTTCGTAGCATATCCACTCGGTGACGTTGATCTACCTGCATATAGAAATGTTGGATGTTGTCCAATTTTTGGTCAGAAAGATCAATGGTACGTGTGTTAGGCGCAATCTTTTCTTGGTCAAACTTGGTCGTCGCACTCATGTAGACGAGTTGGTGGTCACGCGGTGCGTAGTGAGTGATTTTCTCGACAAAGTGAATCTGAGAATCATCGAGCAATTGGTCGAATTCATCCAGAATGATGGTTTCCACATTCATCATCTTGATTTTTTTCAATTTAATTAGTTCAAAGATACGGCCAGGGGTTCCAATCAGAATTTCTGGTCCTTTTTTTAGGCGTTCAATCTGGCGTTTCTGACTCGAGCCTGATAAGAAGAGTTGGGCAGTTAAGCCGATAGCTTCAGCCCACGTTTTACATACATCAAAAATCTGTCCAGCAAGCTCTGTATTTGGTGCTAGAATCAAGAGTTGTTGGGCTTTTTTCTTTTGTAGTCTGAGAAGACTTGGTAGAAGGTAAGCTAGGGTCTTACCAGTTCCTGTTGGGCTCACCCCTAGGAGGTTTTCTCCAGCAAGAAGGGGCTCAAATAGTTGGGTTTGAATGGGAGTGAATTCTTGGAAACCGAGTTGGTCACTCAGTTCTTGCCATTCAGTCGGTAGTTTGTTTTTCATTTTTCTGCCTCAAATCTAATGCCAGCAGTCTGGCGCATAGTATATAGTAGCTCATGAACTGAACTTGCATCTTCCAGCCAAGTTTGGTAGAGATTCAGATCTGGTTGCTGGATCATGTGTGCAAATGCAGCGACTTCCTCAGTCATCGTATGAGGAGCCTGTTGGATAGGGAGTTGGACTTGATTGCCTTGATGGTCGGTAAAAATAGCTGAGCTGACATGTTCGATGGTGGTGAGCGTCAAGGTTCCATCTGTTGTATAAATTTCGCAAGGGAGATTGGAAGTGATGTTTTTCCCAGCCTTGATGTGAACTTGAAAGTCTGGGTAGAAGAGGATCCCGTCACCATTTAGGTCAATGCTATTGTCAAGCTGTTGTCCCTGATAGGTTGCATCCTTAGCTTTTCCAAAGAGACGAACGGTAGCGTAGAGGGGATAAATCCCCAAATCCATAAGAGCTCCACCAGCAAAACGGTCTGAGAAGACATTTGGTGTCTCCCCAGTCAACAAGTTAGGCATTTTGGAAGAATACTTGGCATAGTTGAAATCTGCTCCCAAAATTTGTTTGTCTGCTAAAAAGTTTTTGATGATAGTGAAAGCTTTTTCATGGTAATTGCGAGCTGCTTCGAATATAAAACAGTGATTTTTCTCAGCTGTTTGAATCAAATCCAGCCATTCTTGTGGCTGAGTGACAGCTGGCTTTTCAAGAATGACATGTTTACCTGCAGTCAATGCAGCTTTTGCCTGAGCAAAATGCAAGGAGTTTGGGCTAGCGATATAGACAACATCAAAGGAGCTCTTGAAGAAGTCCTCTACTTGATCAAAGAGTTGGATATCCTGATAGCGAGAAGCAAAGGTTGCTGCAGTTTCTAGTTTTCTAGAATAGACTGCGACCAGCTTGTATTCTCCACTGGAATGGGCTGCTTCTATGAAGTGATGGCTGATAGCCCCTGTTCCGATGACACCTAATTTAAGCATAGTTACTCCTTTTCCGATTTTAAATCCTTCTTTCATTATAACATAGATAGACGGGACTATCCAACAGAGGGTAAAAAATTTCAAATAAGCTACTAGGCCTTTTCCAAAGAAAGTGGTACAATAATGAGATGAGTAAATGAAATGGGAGGGAAAATGAGATTATTACCTATAAGAAAAATATCACGTCAGTCTAAGAGGCTAGCGCTTTTTTTGACTTTTTGTGCAGGATATGTAGACGCCTATACTTTTATTGTGCGAGGGAATACTCTTGTAGCTGGACAAACTGGGAATGTAGTCTTTCTTTCAGTAGAATTAATTCAAAATAATGTTTCAGATGTTAGGGACAAGGTTCTCACCTTGCTAGCTTTTATGATGGGAGTCTTTTTATTAACTGTTTATAAGGAAAAATTGAGAGTTGTAAAAAAACCAATTTTGTCATTGATTCCTTTGGCAATCTTATCAATCATTATTGGTTTTGTGCCTCAGACTGTGGATAATATCTATCTAGTACCGCCCTTGGCCTTCTGTATGGGACTGGTGACAACTGCCTTTGGTGAAGTATCGGGGATTGCCTACAATAATGCCTTTATGACGGGGAACATCAAACGGACCATGTTGGCTTTTGGGGATTATTTTAGAACCAAGCACACACCATTTTTACGTGAAGGGATTATCTTTGTAAGCCTGCTTAGTAGTTTTGTCCTTGGCGTTGTCTTTTCAGCCTATTTGACGATTTTCTATAATGAAAAGACTATTCTTGGTGTTCCTATTATGATGAGTATTTTTTACCTCAGCATGCTTTTTGCCTCGTGGCGGAAAAAAGTAAAAGAAAAAG
>CAUQZY010000042.1:0-15477 GCA_963522395.1 uncultured Streptococcus sp. | reverse complement strand
CGTTGAGCTTCCCTACCTCTTTCTGCTGGAGGTTGGTGTATTTGCGTGCCATTTTTACGATGAAAATCAGCATAAGGAAGGCAACTGGTGTGCTGGCAATGGTGATGAGGGCCAGCGTCACATTTCTCGAAAACATGACAAGAATCAAACCAATGTATAAAGCAATATTGCTCATGACCTGAATCAAGCTCTCGTTAAAGGCTTGGAGGATATTATCCAAATCACTGGTAAAACGAGACAGGATATCTCCATCTTGTCGGCGGTCAAAGAATGAAACCGTCAATCGCGCAAGCTTCCCAAAAAGGCCTTTGCGCATCTCGTTGGTCGATTCTGCAATCACGCGCGTCATAAGACACATGTATATCACACTAGAGATAAATAGAACCAAAACCAGCAGACCAAGATTGACCATGATTCCTGATAGACTCTGCCAAACAAGTTCTGGATTACCATCTTGATAAGCTTGAACTAAATTAGCTAGCTGCGTCACTGCTTGTCCAGAAAAGACCGGAAAGAGAGCTTGGGCAAGAGTCGCCAGAACAATCATCAGGATGACAACTACAAATGATAGCTTATAGACTTTAAAATAATTCCAAAAAAATTGAACTGTCTTCATTTTACTCCTCCTTTCCTTTCTGTGTTTCATAGATTTCACGGTAAACAGCATTGTTGGCAACCAAGTCTGTATGCGTCCCTTGACCAATCAATCGTCCTTGATCCAGTACCAAGATCTTGTCTGCATGGACAACCGAGCTAATCTTTTGCGCGATGATAATGGTTGTCGTCCCCTTCAAGTCCTTATTCAAGGCTTCTTGAACCAGGCGCTCTGACTTGGCATCCAAGGCTGAGGTCGAATCGTCAAAAATCAGAATACGTGGATTGCTGACAATCCCACGAGCAATCGACATCCTTTGTTTTTGCCCACCAGAGAAATTGGTTCCCCGTTCCTCAACTGGACTTTCAAAGGTTTTCTCCATACGATGAATGAATTCACTGGCTTGGGCAATGTTGGCTGCTCGCTCCATTTCAAATAGAGTAGCATCTCCCTTACCCTGTCTCAAGTTATCTGCAATGGTTCCACTAAAGAGAATGGCACGTTGGAGAACGATAGAAACTGTTTTACGCAGGGTTCCTTCACTCACTTCTCGAATATCCTTGCCTCCGATTTTGATAGCCCCTTCCTGCGGGTCAAAGAGACGTGGAATCAATTGAGCCAAGGTTGATTTTCCTGCACCAGTCGCTCCAACTACACCAACCATTTGACCAGGTTCAATAGTAAAGGTCACATCTTTCAGCATCGGTTCCTTGTCCATTGGATAGGTAAAGGTCACATTTTCAAAGCTAAGACTTCCGACCAACTCTTCATCTGGGACATCCTTGAAGGTCATGGCTGGCTCTGCGTCAAGAATTTCTCGAATACGACGCATGGAAATCATAGCACGACTGACAGAATTTCCCAAAAATCCAACCATAACAATGGTAAAGATAATCTGGCTTAGGTAATTGACAAAGGAAGCAATGGAGCCAACAACTGACGGATCCGACTGAACCATCCCCGCAACTAGCCAAATAGAGAGGAATACTGCCCCATAACCGACCAACATCATGAAAGGTTCCACTACTGAAAAGGCATAACCAATGTAAAGGTTTTGACCAAGAAGCTCGTCTGAAACCTCCGTAAACTTAGCAAACTGCTCTTTTTCTTGGACAAAGGACTTGACCACACGAACGCCACGCAAATTTTCCTTGGCAATGGCATTGATGCGCTCAAGAAGGGTTTGAAACTTGGCAAAACGAGGCCCCATCATTCCCATCATGACAGCAGTCAAAGCAAAAATCAAGACTACCATGAGAACAATCACCCACCACAGAGAAGGTAAGGTTTGAACCGCAAAGATAAACGAACCGATGAACAAGAGGGGAAGTCTGAAAAGAATTTGGAAGGTCATCATGACGACGTTCTGAATCTGGTTGATATCATTTGTCATTCGAACGACTAGATTTCCCGCATTAAATTGTTCAATATTGGCATAAGAAAAGGTTTGGATTTTACGGAAGGCATCCTCCCGAAGGTCAGATGAAACTCCTTGGGCAATATAGGCTGCAAGGACAACATTGAGCCCACCAGCAACTAGACCGACCACGGCCACACCAATCAACCAAGCCCCGATACTATAAATAGCTTCATATTCTCCAGCAAGGAGGGCGTCTAAGACTTCCTGCAGATAACGCGGTTGCAGAAGTGAACTAGCAACCATCAAGCCTGTCATCAGAAGCGAAGCCAAGGCCTGCCACTTGTAGGTTTTTATTTTCTGAATCAGCATACTTTCTCCTTAAAAAATAGACAAAAGGGAGCGACAATGCGTCAGCTCCTTTTCATTCTGTTTGTGTGATGTTATTCTAGCAAAAAAGTGGGGACTTGTCAAAGAAGTATCCTTGATACAGCTAGAATGATCAGCAATTCTTGGATTTATAGTTTCTGTTTTAACTCGACCAAGACATTCATAGCCTGCATAGGTGTCATGTTGTAAATATCCAACTTAGACAATTCTGCTAGAATAGGATGTTCTTCAGTCGTATCAAAGAGTGAAATCTGTTCAGTGACAGCACTTGTTTGTCTCATGGGAGTAAGATTTTTTGTGCCTTGATTCTCTAACTGAGTCAAAATCTTATCCGCCCTTGCTAAAAGGTCTGCTGGCAAGCCAGCAATCTTGGCAACATGGATACCATAGGATTTATCAGCTGGACCTGGTTCAATCTTGTGAAGGAAGGTAACCTGCCCATCCTGCTCCAAAGTTGCCACGTGGACATTGACCAAATGTTGTAAACTAGACTCCAGACTAGTCAACTCATGGTAGTGGGTCGCAAAGAGGGTCTTGGCTCCGATGTGCTCATGGATGTATTCGATGATGGACTGAGCAAGAGCCATACCGTCATAAGTTGCAGTTCCCCGTCCTAACTCATCAAAGAGAATCAAGGAATTCTTTGTTGCATGCGAAATAGCATTGTTGGCCTCCATCATCTCCACCATAAAGGTTGATTGGCCTGAAACCAAGTCATCTGCTGCTCCGATACGGGTAAAAATGGCATCAAAAATCGGTAAATGGGCGCTTTCCGCTGGCACATAAGAACCCAGCTGGGCCATAACCGCCGTCATGGCTAACTGACGCATGTAGGTTGACTTCCCGCTCATGTTTGGCCCTGTAATCAGTTGAATACTAATATCTTCTGCCATCTGAATCGTATTGGGAATATAGGTCTGAGCCCCCATGACCTTTTCAACGACAGCATGGCGCCCTTTCTGGATATCAATTCGCGAATCATCTCTGAATTCAGGTCGAATCAAATGCTGGGTTTCAGCCACAACCGCCAGACTCTGTAAGACATCAACTGTCGCAATTCCTTGAGCTAGAGCCTGCAAACGCTGGATGTACTTGCTGACCTCTTCACGAATACGCATAAAAATTTCGTACTCTAGGTTAGCTGACTTCTCACGCGCCTCCAGCATATCTCCCTCGATACGGGCTAATTCTTCGGTTCCAAAACGTTCTGAGTTTTTCAGCGTTGCCTTGCGGAAAAAGTGAGCAGGCACATTTCCTAGTTGCGAATTGGTCACATGGAAATAATAGCCATCTTTTTTATTGTAGTCAATCTTGAGCGTACTAATACCAGAGTTTTCTCGCTCCTTAGCCTCAATTTCAGCAATCCAACCAGTCCCTTCTCTGAGAACTCGACGGTACTTGTCTAAAGTCTCATCAAATCCAGTTCGGATAATTCCCCCATCTGTAATCACATGAGGAGCTTCAGGAGCAATCGCTGCGCTAATCAAACTTTCTAACTCAGGGATTCCATCCAGTTGTTCGATGAGATAAGCTAGAGCAGGTTGCTCCATTCCTTCTAAAATCGCACGAATCCTTGGCACACTAGACAAGGTGGTCGCCAACTGCAAGAGATCCTTGGGATTGGTTTTTCCAAAAGAAACACGACTAGCCAAGCGTTCGATATCATAGACACCCTTGAGGCTGTCTGTCAAATCACTGCGCTCAAAGAAATGGTCGAGAAAGACCTGCACCACCTCTTGACGTTGGACGATTCGTTCCTTATCAATCAAGGGACGATGAATCCAAGAACGTAACAGACGCATACCCATAGCTGTTTTAGTTTCATCCAAAAGCCAGAAAAGACTGCCTTGCTTCTTACCTGAACGAGCATTCTCAACCAAATCCAAACTAGCCTTGGTCGCATAATCCATCTGCAAGAAATCCTTGATTTCATAACGGATAACAGGTTTGAGGTGGTTCAATTCCCTCATCTGGGTTCGATGGACATACTGGAGCAACTTACTAGATGCCGCTTGCTCCACAGCTGCCAATCGCGAATCCAGTAAATGAAGGTCTTCAAAGCTTTCTTTTTCATAAGAGAGTACCAGATTCATCTGGCGACTGAGGATTTGTTCCTCTTCCTCAGACAAATCATAGCCCAGCACCACTTCTCGAGCCTTGAGATTGCGGATTTCCCCACAAACCAGCGTAAAATCCAATAGACCCGTCACATAAAAATCACCTGTCACTAGATCCATATAAGCTAGACCAAATTGATTCCCATCACGGTCTATGGCAACCAAAAAATTATTCTGACTATCCGGCTTACTGCTATCGACCACTGTCCCTGGCGTAATGACCTGAACAACCTCTCGTTTCACAACCCCAACTGCTTGTTTAGGATCTTCCATCTGTTCAGCAATAGCTACCTTATAGCCCTGCTCAATCAAGACATCAATGTACTGTTGGGCAGAATGATAGGGAACACCCGCCATAGGAATCGGATTGTCGGCATTCTTGTTGCGACTCGTTAAGGAAATTTCCAGAATCTGCGCAGCATTGACCGCATCCTCATAAAATAATTCATAAAAATCACCCATCCGAAAGAGCAAAAACGCATCTGGATATTGCTTTTTAATATCCACATACTGTTGCATGCCGGGTGATAGCTTTTCTGTCGCCATTTTCCGTCTCTCCTTGTCAAAAATAAGTCTTGAGAGCAACTCCCAAGACCTTACTTATCTTTCATCAAATCTAGCAAACGATCTTCCATGAGTTTGGCAACGTGCTGGTCTCGACAAATGACCAATAAGGTATTGGCACCAGCAACTGTTCCTAAAATCCATTCATCCTTGTTTGCATCTACAATATTTGCCAAAACAGAGGCTTCTCCTAATTTGGTATGAAGCACCAAGGTAAACTCTGCTCTTGCAACACCTTCTAAATGATGAGACAAAAATTCCACCAAATCAATCTTTTCTGTCTCATTTGCTAGTACATAATACACCATATCATTTTTCTTGACCTTGGTCAAGCCGATTTCGCGCAAATCACGAGACAGGGTTGTCTGCGTCACAAAAACATTGTGCGCCTCTAACCGATCTTGAATTTCTTTTTGTGTACTTAATTTCTCCTCAGTAATCATTTTTTTTATTAACTGATGACGATCTCTTTTTCTCATAAAATCCTCTTATGTGAATATTTATAACTAATTTTATAACTATATTATACCAAAAAAATAGGAGATTTCAAAAATTTTTTCTTCTTTCTTTAAAATTGTGATAAAATAGTAGAAAAGTCCAAAAAGGAGCTCTTAATGAATACAAAAGAATTGATTGCTAGCGAGTTGGCTAGCGTCATTGATAGCCTGGACCAAGAGGCTATTTTAAATTTACTGGAAACCCCTAAAAACTCAGAAATGGGAGACATTGCTTTCCCTGCTTTTTCTCTTGCAAAAGTCGAACGTAAAGCACCTCAAATGATTGCGGCTGAACTGGCTGAAAAAATTAACAGCCAAGCCTTTGAAAAGGTTGTCGCAACAGGACCTTACGTCAACTTTTTCCTTGATAAATCTGCCATTTCTGCTCAAGTATTACAAGCTGTTATCACTCAAAAAGAACACTATGCTGACCAACATATTGGTAAACAAGAAAATGTTGTTATTGACATGTCTAGTCCCAATATCGCTAAACCATTTTCTATTGGTCACCTGCGCTCAACTGTTATCGGAGATAGCTTGTCACATATTTTCCAAAAAATCGGTTATCAAACGGTCAAGGTCAACCATTTGGGAGACTGGGGTAAACAGTTTGGGATGTTGATTGTTGCCTACAAAAAATGGGGCGACGAAGAAGCTGTAAAAGCTCATCCAATCGATGAACTTCTTAAACTCTATGTCCGCATCAACGCTGAAGCTGAAAATGACCCTAGCTTGGATGAAGAAGCACGCGAATGGTTCCGTAAACTTGAAAATGGAGACGAGGAAGCTCTCGCTCTTTGGCAATGGTTCCGTGATGAAAGTTTGGTGGAATTTAACCGCCTTTACAATGAATTGAAAGTTGAATTTGACAGCTACAACGGAGAAGCCTTCTACAACGATAAGATGGATGCAGTTGTAGACATTCTTTCTGAAAAAGGCCTTCTTGTTGAATCAGAAGGTGCCCAAGTCGTGAACCTTGAGAAATATGGAATTGAACATCCAGCCCTCATCAAAAAATCTGATGGTGCAACTCTCTATATCACACGTGACTTAGCTGCATCCCTTTACCGTAAAAACGAATACCAATTTGCTAAATCTATCTACGTTGTTGGTCAAGAACAATCTGCCCACTTTAAACAGCTCAAAGCTGTCTTGAAAGAGATGGGCTACGATTGGAGTGACGACATTACTCACGTTCCTTTTGGTTTGGTTACAAAAGAAGGGAAAAAACTCTCTACTCGTAAAGGGAATGTCATCTTGCTAGAGCCTACTGTTGCAGAGGCTGTTAGTCGTGCCAAGGCTCAAATCGAGGCTAAAAATCCTGAACTTGAAAACAAAGACCAAGTAGCCCATGCTGTTGGGGTTGGAGCCATTAAATTCTATGACCTCAAGACCGACCGTACAAATGGATATGACTTCGACCTAGAGGCCATGGTATCCTTCGAGGGGGAAACTGGACCTTACGTTCAATATGCTTACGCTCGTATCCAATCTATCTTGCGCAAAGCAGACTTCAAACCAGAAACAGCTGGCAACTATAGCTTGAATGATGCTGAAAGCTGGGAAATCATCAAACTCATCCAAGATTTCCCACGTATTATTAACCGTGCGGCGGATAACTTTGAACCTTCTATCGTTGCTAAATTTGCAATTAGCCTGGCTCAAGCCTTTAACAAATACTATGCACATACTCGCATCTTGGATGAAAGCCCAGAACGCGACAGCCGTCTAGCCCTTAGCTACGCAACCGCAGTCGTTCTCAAAGAGGCCCTTCGCTTGCTTGGAGTAGAAGCGCCTGAGAAGATGTAAATCGTTACAAGAGACTGGAACTAAAGTTCCTAGTCTCTTGACGGCAATCGCTATCTGGCGAATTGCCTAAACGCTTCACTAGTTTTAGGACATAAATATGATCGATTTATGTCCTAAAACGTCGTAATCTTAAAGTTATTGGAACTAAAGTTCCTAATTGTTAGACGCTAGCCGCTTATATGCGGACTAGCTAACTGCTTCACTAGTCATGTTCTCTAAATATAATCGATTTAGAGGCCATGACGTCGTAACTATGGTGATTTGCCTAAACGCTTCACTAATTTAATCTACTCGCTACTACTTCTTTATCATACAGGGAGATTTCCTATGAGCCAATATGCTTATATCCTCGTTGTGATTAGCTTGGTGTTCCTTTTTCTGCTCAATAAGTACGAGAAGGAGAGACTGCAAAGGCTCTACCAAGAACAACTTTTGAAGGATGAAACATTTAGGGCTGACATCAAAGAGAAAATTCACACAACTGAAAATATCAATGATGTCATTGCTTACATCAATAAAACTTATCATCTGGGAATGTTGCTATCAAAAGACATTACAGATCAATTGAAATAAACCTAGCTATTCTTTAAGAAATATCAAAACCGAGACTAAGAGTTTAATACTTCGTCTCGGTTTTTATGTATTTTTCAAGTAACAAAGCCACCATTCCCCCAGCAATGCAAGTGCAAAATCCTCTAGAATATGATAGAATAATGAAAAGGACTCTATTAAGGAGGAAAACATGAAAAAACAAACCATCGCCGTCTTGGGGCCTGGTTCTTGGGGAACTGCCCTTTCACAAGTCTTAAATGACAATGGACACGAGGTACGTATTTGGGGAAATATTCCCGAACAAATCAATGAAATTAATACACACCATACTAATAAACACTACTTTAAAGATGTCGTTCTAGATGACAAAATCATTGCCTACACTGACTTAGCAGAGACTCTGAAAGATGTGGATGCGATTTTGTTTGTTGTCCCAACAAAAGTGACACGACTTGTTGCCCAACAAGTTGCAAAAACCTTGGATCATAAGGCTATCATCATGCACGCATCAAAGGGATTAGAACCTGATAGCCATAAACGATTATCAACCATCCTTGAAGAAGAGATTCCTGAACAGCTCCGCAGTGATATAGTCGTTGTCTCAGGGCCTAGCCATGCAGAAGAGACCATTGTGCGTGACCTGACTTTAATCACAGCTGCTTCTAAAGATTTGCAAACAGCTCAATACGTTCAGGAGCTATTTAGCAATCACTACTTCCGACTTTATACCAATACGGATGTTATCGGGGTTGAAACTGCTGGTGCTCTCAAAAATATTATCGCTGTCGGTGCAGGAGCTTTACATGGTTTGGGATTTGGTGACAATGCTAAGGCAGCTATCATCGCTCGAGGCCTGGCAGAAATTACCCGCCTAGGGGTAGCACTCGGGGCCAGTCCATTAACCTATAGTGGCTTATCTGGTGTAGGTGATTTAATCGTAACAGGAACCTCCATCCACTCTCGTAATTGGAGAGCCGGAGATGCTCTTGGTCGTGGAGAATCCCTAGCTGATATCGAAGCCAATATGGGCATGGTGATTGAAGGAATCTCAACGACTCGAGCAGCCTATGAACTAGCGCAAGAACTTGGAGTCTATATGCCAATTACACAGGCCATTTACCAAGTTATCTACCACGGAACCAATATCAAAGATGCCATTTATGACATCATGAACAATGAATTTAAAGCAGAAAATGAGTGGTCTTAACCCTCTAAAGAAAGGATTCTTATGTCATCAAAAGTTAGAAAAGCAATCATCCCTGCCGCTGGACTCGGGACTCGATTTTTACCAGCAACCAAGGCCCTTGCCAAAGAAATGTTGCCAATTGTAGATAAACCAACTATCCAGTTTATCGTAGAAGAGGCTCTTAAATCAGGTATCGAAGATATTCTGGTTGTCACTGGTAAGTCAAAACGTTCTATTGAAGACCACTTTGACTCAAACTTTGAGCTTGAATACAACCTTAAGGAAAAAGGCAAAACGGATTTGTTAAAATTGGTAGATGAAGCAACTGGTATGCGCCTCCATTTCATTCGCCAAACTCACCCTCGTGGTCTTGGAGACGCTGTCCTACAAGCCAAAGCTTTTGTAGGGAATGAGCCCTTCGTTGTTATGCTGGGTGATGACCTTATGGACATCACAAATGAGAATGCCGTTCCTTTGACAAAACAACTGATGAATGATTACGAAAAGACACATGCATCAACCATTGCTGTCATGCCCGTACCACACGAAGACGTTTCAGCATATGGAGTTATCGCTCCTCAAGGGGAAGGAAATAATGGACTCTACAGCGTTGAAACTTTCGTTGAAAAACCGTCTCCAGAGGAGGCTCCAAGTGATCTAGCTATTATCGGTCGCTATCTTCTGACACCAGAAATTTTTGATATCCTCGAAAAGCAAGCTCCCGGTGCTGGAAATGAAATTCAGCTTACTGATGCAATCGATACTCTCAATAAAACACAACGTGTTTTCGCTCGTGAATTTACAGGAGCTCGTTACGACGTTGGGGATAAGTTTGGCTTTATGAAAACATCTATTGACTACGCCCTCAAGCACCCACAAGTCAAAGATGACTTGAAAGATTACATCATCCAACTCGGAAAAGAATTGGCTGAGAAGGAATAGAATTAGTTTCCAGATAATAAATTAAGTCTCCAGCAAGTTGACTCTGGAGACTTAATTATTTTACAAATTTACATACAATTTAAAGATTTATTTGATATGTCTCTAAATCTACCAACTCAGCCTCGGTCCTTAATGACAGATTACAGATTTTCAATCAAAAATCGATTTGAAGTTTTAATGATATTTGCTATTTTGGGGACATCTAAATCATCTGTATACATAAAATGTTTTTTCTTCTCCTTATTTTTAGCTAGAAACTCACTTCTTGCTTGTATGGATAAGTTGCCCACTCTTTCAATTTCTTTTCGAGAACCATCCCTATCTTTCAAGGTTTTTTCTTCGGCCATTAAGACACAATATTTTAGACCAATTTGTTTTTCTTTTAAGAAGGTTGCAATTTTCTTTAGTTGCTCTTCAAAAATGACATATTCTATCACAACGGTAATGCCTCGGTCGATGAAATTATTGATCAGACTGATAATATTATCCCAAAATAAATCCATGTAATAACCATCATCTTCCCAAGGAGCCACGAATCCTCCTTTAATCATTAAATAAATCATGTCGCCTTCAATTACTGCACTTTTCTTAAAAGAATAGGCCAACTCCTTACTGACTGTGCTTTTCCCAACGCCTGGAGGGCCTGAAATAATGTAAACACAATTTTCCAACTTTATACCTCTTTTATTCTAATAATTCTTCAATCAATTTCTAATATTATAGCATTTTCTATTTTTAAAATATATAATAAGATTAATACAACACTATATTCTAGAAACTTAATACAAAAGAAATAAAAAAGCACACCATTCTCAATTTTCTGCAAAAAACCTTATTTACAAATGACTTCTTCGCGATAGAATGGGCGCTCACTTTCTCAAATCATCTACACACAACGACTTATTTTTAAAGCTGTGTTGTTTCGAATGGTTACAAAACACATTAAAAGCTACTCATTTTTTAAGTAGCTTTTTTCTTATTCAAGTTTACATATTAGTCGTCAAAACCCCATTCCCTTGTAGAAAAGCAACACTGCGAGTCCTACGAACAACACTACCGCTCCTAACCTCTGACTAACACTATAGATCCGTCTTTCTCCTCGAACTGGAAAGATAACTGCTAGTAATGCTCCACCAACTGCACCACCGATATGGCCTGCTAGGCTTATTCCTGGAATCAGAACACTTCCAATAATGTTAACCACAAAAAGTGTCAGATAAGATTGCCCTAGCTGTTGGATATAAGGGTTGCGAGTTGCATAACGAAGAACAATAATTGCAGCAAATAGTCCATAAAGAGAGGTAGAGGCTCCTGCTGCTAAGGATTTGGGACTAAATACAAAAACAAAGAGATTGCCCATCATTCCAGATAATAGGTAGAGAAAGAAAAACTTCTTGGATCCGAAAATTTCCTCTACTTGCCTACCAAGATAATAGAGCGAAAGCATATTGACAATAAAATGCTCCCAACCAATATGAACAAAAATGGCAGAAAAGAGACGCCAAACCTGCTCAGGAAAGAGGTGAATAGCTGGCCCATACATGGCTCCAAATCGAAATAATGTATCTGCCCTGTCAAAGTTTCCGCCTGCAGTCACCAACATTAGTAGAAACACCAAGGCCGTCACTAAGAGGAAAAAACTCGTCACAGGGTAACGCCTATCAAAGATTTCTTTCATCAATCAGTACCTCCTGAACAGGGATATCATGGTCCTCAGGTATAAAGTCCCGAATTTGACAAGGATAAACCGTACTCAAAGTATGACCAGTAAAATGTTCCAGATAGCGGTCATAATAACCTCCACCATAGCCAATCCGATATCCTTTCGTCGTAAAAGCCAGACCAGGAACATGAATCAAATCAATCTGAGAGGCATCCACTACTTCCAAATCTCCCTGTGGTTCCAGTAATCCAAAGGAAGTTTTTACCAACTGCTGTGGATCATAGACCACAAAGTCCATGCGCCCCTTGGGATAGGTTTTGGGTATCAAAACCTTCTTACCATCCCTCAGCGCCTGGTCAATCAGTTCCTGAGTTTGAAACTCATGAGGAAAAGAGAGGTAGGTTGCAATGATCTTGGCTTCTTGATAGAAGGGATGTTTCAAAAATTGATCCGTTAAAGCTTGATCCATAGGCTGTTTTTGTTCTTGAGGTAAAGCCTTCATTTCTTGCATGACTTGCTTACGTAATTCCGATTTCATAGACAATCCCTCTACTCTGCTGCCTTCTTTTTCAGGAAACTAGAAACCGCATCCACCCCAATAGCTAAGACTTCTTCCTTAGGACTCATCTGAGGGTGATGAAGGGCGTAGGGACTATCGATACCTAGCCAAAACATCACGCCATCAACCTTTGAAAGGAGATAACCAAAGTCCTCACCTGTCATAGCAGGTTCGATATCAATCAGCTCGATTCCCTCTTTTTCTTCAAAGAAGTCCATCAGTTCACGCGCCAAGGCTGGATGGTTCTCAACAGGCAGGTAACCTCCTTGCTTGAGTTCAACTTCAACTTCCATATCAAAGGCAGCTGCAACTCCTTCTGCAACTGTTTTGACCCTCTTTTGCACCAAGAGACTCATATCCTGTGTCAAGGCCCGAATAGTTCCATGCAAAAAGGCTGTGTCTGTGATGACATTGTTGGTTGTTCCAGCCTGAAAAACACCAAAGGTCACCACCGCTCCCTCGATTGGGTTGACATTGCGGCTGACAACTGACTGCACCTGGGTCACAAAGTAACTAGCCGCCACCAAAGCATCATTAGCTTCATGCGGAAAGGCTGCGTGTCCTCCTTTGCCTTTGAAACGAATCTTCACCTCGCAAGTTCCTGCAAAGAGTGTATGAGTATTGGTCGCAATCTGTCCAACCTTCAAATCTGGCCTAACATGAAGGCCATAAAATTGATCTGGTAGCCAATCTCCAAAAGCGCCATCTTCATACATGAGCATGCCACCAGCTTCATTTTCTTCAGCGGGCTGAAATAGGAAGAGCAAATTATTTTTAGGTTGCTCCTCAAGGGCGCGCTCAAGACAGCCCAAAGCAAGGGTCATGTGGAAATCATGTCCACAAGCATGCATACGACCTTGGTGCTGAGAAGCGAAAGGCAGGCCTGTTTGTTCGACAATAGGCAGACCATCAATATCTGTCCGCCAACCAATAGTACGCTCTGGCTGACTTCCCTGTATATAGACCAAAATACCTGTCCGCCAAGTACGAACTTGAACAAAGTCCTTGCCCGCAGTCAATTTCTCAATCACATCCATCAAATAAGCATGAGTCTTGAACTCCTCCAAGCCAATCTCTGGAATCTGGTGCAAATCTCGTCTAGTCTGAATCAAATCTAACATCTATCTGTCCTCCTATATAGCAGAAAGAGGCTGGAAGAAGAGTTCCGCCTCTTTATTACTTTTACAATTATAAGGTACGAAGCGCATCCTCTAGCGCTGTTTTTTGTTGGGTTTGGGCATCAATCTCTTTGATGATACGAGCTGGAACACCTGCTACTACTACGTTTTCTGGGACATCTTGGGTAACAATAGCTCCTGCTGCCACAACTGAACCACTCCCGATTTGAACTCCTTCGATAACCACGGCATTGGCACCGATGAGAACATTGTCTCCGACGCGAACTGGTTCAGCGCTCGCTGGCTCAATCACACCTGCAAGAACGGCACCTGCACCAACGTGACTGTTTTTCCCAACGATAGCACGACCACCAAGGATAGCCCCCATGTCAATCATGGTTCCTGCACCAATTTCAGCACCGATATTAATAACTGCTCCCATCATGATAACAGCATTGTCACCAATTTCAACCTGATCACGGATAATAGCACCTGGCTCGATACGAGCATTGATAGCACGTTTATCTAGCAAAGGAACTGCAGAATTGCGAGCATCTTGCTCAACAACATAGTCTTGATTTTCTACCAAGCCATCGAGAAGCGGAGCAACATCTTTCCAGTCTCCAAATAGGACATTCCCTAATTTGACAACAGAGCTAGGTACAGCAGTTGCAAGTTCTCCCTCAAAGGTTACTTTCACACTAGTTTTCTTTTCAGCATTGGCGATAAATTGGATAATTTCTTGAGCGTTCATTTTTGTGGCAGTCATAGGCGCCTCCTAGTTCATTTTAATGATACCTATTCTACCAAAAAAGGCCTCAAATTTGAAGCCTTTTTGTTTGTTTTTAGGTATGATTTTTAGGGATGTGAGATAAAACGTGCTGTCGGTAAAAGCAAGCCCCTACCGATACAACCTAAAAACACTCTTCACAACTATCTCCCCGTGTTTTATTGACTATTCTAGTATAGCACACTTTTAGAATTAAGAAAAGACTTTTTATTTACTTTCTTTCGCTTCTTCTACCGATAGGAAAATCATGGGTAAAATAATCAGGGCCATAGCTAGAAGAAGGGACCAATCCACTACCAAGCCTAAAAATAAAACACTCAAAAGGGCAGAAGAGAGAGGTTCACTGGCACTGATAACTGAAACCACCAAAGGAGAAACCAAGGACACAGCCTTCATGGAAATGAAAAAGGCAAAAGCCGTCCCAAAGAAAGCGATAATAAGGCAAATCAAGATACTCCAAATATCAGGAGTAAAGGAAAGCTGATGCACTGGCGAGAGGACATTGCTAAACAAACCGGCCAAAATCATCCCCCACCCAACCGTGGGTACAAAACCATAACGCTTAGCAAAAGGTTGAGGTAAGATAACATTAAACATAACACCCATGGCACTCAGCAGACCCGTCACAAGTGCTAGTGGTGTCATGGATAACTGAGAGAGATCTCCCTTTGTCGCCATCAGGCAAACACCCAACATGGCAACCAAAACATAAAAAATAGCGCTTTTTGACGCTCGTTTTTGATAAACCAAGCGATTGTAAAAGAGGATAAAAACAGGACTGATAAACTGTAAAATAGTCGCTGTCGCTGCATTTGAGTATTCTACGCAGAGATAAAAAAAATACTGAACTGAAAAAATCCCCAAAATAGCATAGGCTAAAAAGGGTAGGTAATTTTTCTTATCTCGCCAAATATCTAGCACTTGCGATTTTAATTGCATTGCAGACCAAATGAGCACAAGACTCCCTGCCAGTGTCAAACGCATAGAGGTAATCCAGCCAGAGGACACTTGATAATGAGTAAAGAAATATTCTCCTAAAATTCCACAGATTCCCCAGATTAAGCCAGATAGGAGCGAATAAATGGTTCCTTTAACAATCTTTTTCTGATACTGATTCATACCTTTATTGTAACACGAAAGGACAAAAGAAAAAAGTGGTAATCAATACCACTTTCCTATCTTCTACTATTTGATTGTGTAGGTGATGATGAACTTGATGTACTGCTAGAGCTAGCACTTGAACTGCTACTTGAACTAGTGCTTGAGCTGGAAGGAGTTGGTAGTGTGCTAACGATACTTGACCAAGCATTTTGATAATCTGACTCACTTCCTCCAATA